>CAVJQR010000033.1:1374-6480 GCA_963651605.1 Agathobaculum sp. | reverse complement strand
TATTTCATGGCCTCTGCTGCGGGCAATTTGTTCGATGGTCTTGCCCATTTTCCCATATCCGACAAGTGCAATTTTCATATGAATTCTCCTTTTTATCTGATTTCTAACCGCAAACATACAAAAAAAGCAAGATTGCCGCAACGGTCGGCTCTATATTCGAGGGCGAAGAGTTGAAATTTTTCAGAATTAATTTTTAGATGAGTGGGAAAACTCTTTTCAATCTATCATTATTATGTGTACTTTTGCGCACCAAAATATAAAAGCAATGAATATTACTGATTTGTACGAACTCTTTATCCATCATCGTCAGGTATCAATTGATAGTCGGAATTGTCCGATAGACTCTTTGTTTTTCGCCCTTAAAGGAGAGCGTTTTGACGGTAACAAGTTTGCGGAAAACGCATTGGCCAATGGTGCTGCTTATGCTATCGTTGACAATCCTGCGTATGCAACGTCGGATCGGACAATCCTCGTAGACGATAGTTTGAAGGCATTGCAACAGTTGGCACATCGGCATAGAAAGGCGATGGGTACGCCGATCATTGGAGTTACGGGAACAAACGGAAAGACTACTACCAAGGAACTCTTGGCTACCGTCCTTTCTCCCAAATATAATGTCTTGGCAACACAAGGAAATTTGAACAACCAGATAGGTGTTCCGCTGACATTGCTGCAACTGACAATCGACCATGAAATGGCAGTTGTAGAAATGGGGGCCAGTCATCCCGGTGACATCAAGGAGTTGGTTGAGATAGTCGCTCCCAACTACGGCCTGATAACTAATGTTGGAACAGCTCATTTACAGGGATTTGGCTCATTTGAAGGCGTGCTGAAAACAAAAGGAGAGCTCTATGATTATCTTCGTCATACGCATGGAACAGTATTTATCAAGAAAGAGAATAAAGAGTTGCAGCGGATCGCCAATGGTTTGGATCAAGTGACTTATGGCGAATCGGAAGGTGCTTTTGCTGTGGGGCATGTTGTCAGTTGTGACCCTTATTTGGCGTTCGATTGGAAGCAGCAAGGGAAGGTCCATACTGTTGAGACACATTTGATCGGAGATTATAATTTGGATAATGTACTGGCTGCCGTTACCGTGGGGCGTTATTTCAAGATTCCTGCAGAGCGAATCAGTCGGGCCATTGCCGCCTATGAACCAAGTAACCATCGCTCTCAGCTGAAGAAAACAGCCGACAATGAGGTGATTATTGATGCGTATAATGCCAATCCAACCAGTATGCGGGCCGCTATTTCCAATTTCTCGGCCATGAAAACTACTCCGAAAGCTGTTATTTTAGGTGATATGCGAGAACTAGGGCCGACGAGTGATCTACTTCATCAAGAAATAGTAGGGCTATTACAGCAAAATAAATTCGACAAAATATTGCTTTGTGGCGATCATTTCAAGAAAATAGCAGGTGATTATCAAGCTTTTGCAACAACTGATGAGCTGAGTGAATATCTTAAAAAACATCCATTGAAGGGGTATCTGATCCTTTTGAAGGGTTCTCATAGTATGTCGCTCGAGAAAGTGATGGATTTGCTGTAAATTTTTGTATCTTTGCTTTCTGAACAATCGTGAAGGTTCGTTGAGGTTTCAGTCAAAGGATATGTGAACTGGCTGAAATCTTATGAAGAACTTCAAAAGAAATCATTGAAAACGTATGGAAAACGAATTTCTCCAAACAGAAGAGGCTATCGTAGCCATGTTGAAAACCGTTTACGACCCTGAAATACCGGTAAACGTATACGATTTAGGCTTGATATACAAGATTGATGTGGACGACGAGGGGAACGTCAGCATTGATATGACATTGACTGCACCTAATTGTCCGGCTTCCGATTTCTTGTTGGAAGATATTCGCATGAAAGTAGGGTCGGTCGATGGCGTCAAGAACGTTGAGGTCAACTTGGTGTTTGAACCGGAATGGGACAAAGACATGATGTCTGAAGAGGCAAAATTGGAATTAGGTTTCTTGTAGTCATGGCCGAGCGTACCAAGATATACTTTGCTTCAGACGCCCATTTGGGAGCTCGTTTTCATAAAGACTCGATTGCCATTGAGCGTAAACTGGTCCGTTGGTTGGATCAGATCAAAGTCGATGCGAAAGCTCTTTGGCTTTTGGGTGATATGTTCGACTATTGGTATGAATATAAGTATGTCGTACCCAAAGGATTCACTCGTTTTTTAGGGAAATTGGCCGAGTTGTCAGATGCCGGAATTGAGATTCATATCTTTATCGGCAACCATGATGTATGGATGTTTGATTATCTCCCCAAGGAAATAGGGGCGGTTATTCATCGGGAACCATTGACGATTGATTTGATGGGGAAACGTTTTTTCTTGGCACATGGCGATGAGGTTGACAACAGGAGTCGAATGTTTCAAATGATTCGTTGGATTTTTCGTAATCGTGTTTGCCAAATTTTGTATAGTGCCATCCACCCACGCTGGACTTTTGGTTTTGCTTTGGGCTGGTCGTTGAGCAGCCGGAAGAAAGGATTGAAGAAATCCGAAGAGCTGGCTTACCAAGGCGAGAACAATGAATACCTTGTACAATTTGCCAAATCGCACCTGTTGGCGCATCCGGATATTAACTTTTTCATTTTTGGTCATCGACATATTATGTTAGACCTGATGTTGTCTCGCTCATGTCGTATGTTGATTGCCGGCGATTGGATGCAATATTTTTCCTATATCGTTTGGGATGGAGACTATTTGTATATGGATCAGTTTGAACAAGAAGATTAACCAATCTTCCCTTCATCCATATAACTATAATATCGTTTGTCAGTTATGATCAAATGGTCCAATAGCCTAATATTCAAAATACGGGTAGCTTCTTGAACTCGTTTCGTAAGTTCATTGTCAGCCCGACTGGGTCGTAGATTTCCGGATGGATGATTATGGCAGAGCACTAAACCTGATGCAAGAACAGACAATGCTTTCTTTAAAATTAGTCGGATATCAACTGCTGTTTCGGAAATGCCTCCTTGGCTGATACGTTGCTTGTCTATCACTTGGTTGGCATGGTTTACGCAAGCAATCCACAATTCCTCATGAGGAAGGTCGATAAGGAAAGGCTGGAATAGGTCGTATACGTCTTGACTGGTACGGATGGTGTTCCGTTGAAGGGAATCGGTGGCAGCTCTTCGCTTTCCCAATTCTATAGCGGCTTGTATGGTAACACCTTTGGCGATACCTACTCCTTTGAAGTTGTTGATCAAGTCTTGCAATGAGAGTTTGGCCAGCTCGTTGAGATTGTTATTGACTGAGATCAAAATTCGTTGTGAGAGTTGGATGGCACTTTCATTTCCATTTCCGGATCCTAATAGGATGGCTAATAACTCGGCATTGCTTAATGCTGCGATCCCTTTTTGAACGGCTTTTTCTCGTGGGCGGTCATCTTCTGCCCATTCTTTGATGGATAGATTTTGTTTCATAGTCAATGTTTTGTGAAAATACATGTATTTGTTTGCTAAAGATATGGTATTATAATGGTAGATATAAGTGTTATTTGTCATTCGTCTTTCTGTCGTTTTCAGGGAAGAATGGAGAGAAAAAAAGAGAATACACGTAAGGGCGCATTCTCTTTTTATGATGTTGGACTTAAATCTTAACGAACACGGCCAACATATGAGCCGTCTTGTGTGTTGATTTCGATGATTTCTCCTTCGTTGATGAACAACGGAACACGAACTTCTGCACCGGTTTCAACAGTAGCAGGCTTCAATGTGTTTGTAGCAGTATCACCTTTGATTCCCGGTTCTGTATATGTAACGGCCAATTGAACTTTAACAGGCATGTCGGCGAACAAGATAGTTTCAGTTGAAGCATCGGAAACAACTTCTACAATCTGTCCCTCAACCATGAAATCCACACCATTAATCAAGTCCTTGTCTATTATTACATCATCGAATGTTTCCTGATTCATGAAATGGTAGTGTTCTCCCTCTGCGTAAGTGTATTGGTACGGACGACGTTCTACACGTACATCTTCCAATTTTTCACCGATGTTGAAACGGCGCTCAATAACGCCACCTTTTACAACATCTTTCAATGTTGTGCGCATGATAGTGTTACCTTTGCCCGGCTTAACATGCAAGAAATCTACACAAAAATAAAGTTTTCCGTCCAAACGGATACAAGTACCTTTTTTAATGTCTTGAGAGTTGATCATATTGTTTTTTTATTTATAAATTATTCGTGAGTGTTGAAATTTTTGCAAAAATACGATTTTCCGCTCAAAGTACAATGATTTTGAAAAAAATATGAAGACAGTATGCTGATTTATTCGCATATTTGTAACTGGTTTTTTTAGCAATTTTGAGCAATATGGCGAATGTGGAAATGATAACAACGGGCTATTTTTATGCGGATGGCGGAGCAATGTTCGGTGCCATACCCAAGAGTGCCTGGAATAGAAAATATCCTTCGGATGAGGACAATGGATGTGTGCTCTCCATGCGGTCATTGCTCATAACAACTTCGTGCGGACGAAAAATAATTGTTGATACCGGGGCTGGTTTCAAGCATTTGAAACAGTTGGCCTATTATCGTTTTTTCGGGTTGAAAGATCTATGTGAAGAACTGCAAAAGCGACATGTTTCACCCGATGAAATAACGGATGTTGTGTTGACCCATCTTCATTTCGATCATTGTGGTTATTGTACTTACGGCGAAACGGGTAAATGGAAATTGACATTTCCTAATGCCACGCATTGGGTAAGTCAACGCCAATGGGAGAATTACTGCCGCCCTAATGCTCTGGAGGAAGAATCGTTTTTTGTAGAAGACATGAGCCCTGTTGAACAACAAGGAAAGCTTCGGCTACTTCATGCCGATGAACAGTTGACCGATGAGGTACATCTTTCTATTTTCGATGGACATACCCCTGGGCAGATCGTACCTTATATTCAAACGGCAGGAGAAACCGTGGTTTTTGCCGGGGATGTTATCCCTCTGATTGCCTCTGTTTCACCCACTTGGATATCAGCTTATGATATAGAGCCTTTGCGTTCATATGAATCCAAGGTGCATTTATTGGAGCAGGCTGTGAAAGAAAAACAGCGGATTGTCTATTGTCATGACGCATATAGTAGTTC
>CAVJQR010000033.1:0-1364 GCA_963651605.1 Agathobaculum sp. | reverse complement strand
CGTTAGAAGTTCAATAGTGAAGCATTTTTTGTAAGTTTGTGGCAAATTTTGAAATGAAAAATGAAGGATAAAAAGATGACACTAAATATTAAAGGAAACTTGTTTTCATTGGATCGTCCGGTTGTAATGGGAATCTTGAACATTACTCCCGACTCGTTTTATGCGGGAAGTCGGAAGCAGACGGAAGCAGAGATCATTGCCCGTATCGAAACCATATTGGAAGAGGGGGGGAATATGATAGATATCGGAGGCTATTCTTCACGGCCCGATGCAGCAGAAGTATCGGAACAAGAGGAGAAAGAACGCTTGAAAATGGCACTGAAATTGCTGCAACGAGACTATCCCGATGTGATAGTGTCGGTGGATACTTTCCGAGCCTCGGTAGCCCGTTTTGCCGTAGAAGAATATGGTGCTGCTATTATCAATGATATTTCAGGCGGACAATTGGACGAAAACATGTTTTCGACAGTGGCTTCACTAAAGGTACCTTACATTTTGATGCACATGCGGGGAACACCACAGACGATGCAGCAATATACGGATTATGAGCATTTGACCGCTGATATTTTGAAATATTTTGCTGAGAAATTGGAGACTCTCTATCAGATGGGGGTAAATGATGTGATTGTTGATCCTGGATTTGGCTTCAGTAAAACGCTGGAACAGAATTACGAACTGATGAATCATTTGTCGGATTTTCGTATCTTTGGACTTCCGTTATTGGTGGGAATTTCTCGAAAGAGTATGATCTATAAGTTGTTGGGTGGTACGCCAATGGAGAGTTTGAATGGAACGACTGTGTTAAATACTTATGCTTTGCTGAACGGGGCCCATATTCTTCGTGTACATGATGTGCGTGCAGCCGTTGAAGCAGTAAAGATTGTCAGTCAAATAAATAATAAGAAATAATAGAGGACAACTATGTGGTTGCATTTTGGGATTAAGGATTTCATCGATGTTTTGTTGGTCGCATTTTTTCTTTATCAGACATATAAACTGATGAAGAACTCCGGTACATTGGCTATTTTCAGTGGGGTTGTGACTTTTGTTATCGTATGGATATTGGTGTCGCAAATATTAGAGATGCGACTCATGGGGGCTATCTTGGATAAGATGATCAATGTCGGTGTCTTGGTTTTGATTATTTTGTTTCAAGATGATATCCGTCGTTTCCTTGTGGCGTTCGGATCGCACAAAGGATGGAAATTCTTGACAAAATTGTTCAGCAAGCATAATGCCGGAGGAGACTCAGAGCAACGGTTCATTGCACCGGTAGTATTGGCTTGCATGAATATGGCAAAAAAATATACGGGGGCATTGATTTGTGTGGAGCGCGACATCGACTTGACACCATTCGAGCATAC
>CAVJQR010000032.1:0-18701 GCA_963651605.1 Agathobaculum sp. | reverse complement strand
CTCATCACTCTGCATAAACACTCCATACGTTCGGGAATAGTTTTCAGAATGCTCTCCTAAAAACGAAATTATTATCAAAAATAATGTTTTTGTTTCTGATTTCATATTTTTTGATTATCTTCACAAAAAATTTTGAGATCATTCATAGTCTTCGGCTGTTGGCTGAAGGAGTGACAACGAAAACTAAAATAATTGTCGAAAAATGAAAGGAAAAGTTGTTTCTTTAGTCGTTTTTTGTGCGGCGCTCGCCATGCCATCCGTTGCGCAACAACCATTGAGCAATGGCTATCCCTATGCTCAAGTGCCGTTCACAAGTGTTAAGATTGCGCCCAATACTTTTTGGGGCGACCGTCTTGAAGCTGCCCGCAAAGTTACCATTCCGTTGGCTTTCAGCAAATGCGAGAGCGAAGGACGCTATGAGAATTTTGTGAAAGCGGCCCATCCGAGTGATACGTATGATGTCAGTTCGTTCATGAACTACTCTTTCGATGATACGGATGTCTACAAGACAATCGAAGGAGCCAGCTATATTTTACAAACTTATCCTGACGAAAAGTTGCAGTCTTATATAGATAGCGTTCTGACGATCGTCGGAGCAGCTCAGGAAAAAGATGGCTATCTCTATACGGCCCGCACCATCAACCCGAAGAATCCGCATGAATGGGCGGGTACCAAGCGTTGGGAAAAGGTGGAGGTGCTGAGCCATGAGCTTTACAATTTAGGTCATATGGTCGATGCGGCCTGTGCCCATTATCAAGCGACCGGAAGCACGAAGTTTTTGGATATCGCCAAACGGTATGCTGATTGTGTCATCCGCGAGGTGGGGCCGAACAAAGATCAGGCCACGGTTGTGCCGGGGCATCAGATTGCCGAGATGGCATTGGCTCGTCTCTATCTCTTGACGGGCGACAAACGTTATCTTGATGAAGCAAAATATTTCTTGGACTATCGCGGAAAAACGCAGATTCATGACGAATATAGCCAAAGCGATCTGCCGATTTTGGAGCAAGAAGAGGCGGAAGGACATGCTGTCCGTGCCGGCTATATGTATTCAGGCATTGCCGATGTGGCCGCCCTTACGCAAGATTCTGCCTATATCAAAGAGATCGACCGCATTTGGAACAATATTGTCGGCAAGAAATATTATCTGACGGGTGGTGTCGGTGCACTTCACTGGGGTGAAGCTTTCGGCAAAAATTATGAGTTGCCAAACATGACGGCCTATAATGAAACATGTGCGGCCATTGCGCAGGTATACCTCAACGAGAGAATGTTCATGCTCCATGGCGACAGTAAATATATCGACTGTCTGGAGCGTACATTATATAATGGTTTGATCTCAGGTATGAGTATGGACGGTGGCCGTTTCTTCTATCCGAACCCATTGTCGAGCGATGGAGAGTACAAATTCAATGCCGACGGTACGACAACACGCCAACCGTGGTTTGGTTGTGCTTGCTGTCCGAGCAACTTGAGCCGTTTCATTCCTTCTGTACCCGGTTATTTGTTCGGACTCAAAGAGAACAATATCTATGTGAACCTCTTCGCCAGCAATACATCAACCTTCCAAGTGGGAGGAAAAGAGGTCGTGCTTGAAGAAACGACCAACTATCCGTGGGATGGTGATATCCAAATTACTGTCGTACAGAGCAAAACAAAAGAGGCAGGTTTGATGATCCGTATCCCCGGTTGGGTTCGTAATCAGGTGGTTCCAAGCGATTTGTATACTTATAGCGATACAGAAAAGCCGGCTTATAGTGTTACTCTTAATGGAAAGGAAGTGACCGGTGACGTTGATGCCAACAAAGGTTATCTGCCGATCAGCAAGATCAAAAAAGGAGATGTGATCCGTATCCATTTTGATATGCCGGTTCGCACAGTCGTTGCTAACCGACGCGTGTTGGACGACAAAGGCAAAGTTGCGGTCGAACGTGGGCCATTAGTCTATTGTGCAGAGGCAGTTGACAACAACGGCGAGGCGGTTTTGCATACGATCATGGGACAGAAACCTTCATTCTCTGTTGTAGATGCTTACCGTATCGACAATAAAGAATCGGAAGGAGCCGCTCCGTTTACAGTCAAGGCAATCCAAACAGACGTGCAGTTGTTGCAGCAATCGGCCGACGGACAAGTAGCAACCAAAGGCTTGCACTTGACACTGATTCCTTACTATGCATGGAATCACCGCGGAGCAAATCAGATGAGTGTTTGGTTCATGCAGCATCTTTCGCCATTGGATAAATAAAGACGGAGAAATAGTCAATAAAAACAAATCCGGGCGGTAGGTGAGAGGGCCATAGATCCTATTCATGACCGTCCGGAAACTTAATTTACAATATACAATGGAAACACAACAGAAACCCCAACGCTTGCAGTCGTTGGATGCCCTTCGAGGGTTTGATATGTTTTTTTTAATGGGCGGCGATATGATTTTGATTGCTTTGGCAGTCTTGTTTCCCTGCCCTTTCTTCCAAACAATAGCCGAACAGACGGAGCATGTAGCTTGGCATGGTTTGGCTTTTGAGGATATGATCTTCCCCGTCTTTTTGTTCATTGCCGGAATTTCTTTCCCCTTCTCGTTGGCGAAGCAGCAGGCGAGTGGTATGGATCGGGCCGCAATTTACAAGAAAGTAATCCGCCGAGGCATCACCTTGGTATTATTGGGTTGTATCTATAACGGCTTGTTGAATTTCGATTTTGCTACACAACGTTATGCAAGTGTCTTGGGCCGTATCGGTTTAGGCTGGATGTTTGCAGCGTTGATCTTCCTCAATACCAAAACGAAGACACGTATGGGTATTGTCGGAGTAATCTTCATTGGCTATTGGTTGCTGCTGATGCTCTTCCCTGCTCCCGACGGAGATGGTGATCCCTATTCGATGGGTGGCAGTTTGGTCGGCTATATCGACCGCATCTTCTTGCCGGGACGCCTCTATAAAGGCATTCATGACCCGGAAGGATTGCTGGGTATCATTCCTGCTATCGGCACGGCTTCGTTGGGTATGCTTAGTGGCGAACTGATCAAACTCAAAAAAGAGGGATTAAGTGAAGTGCGCAAAGTTCAGTATTTGTTGGGATGCGGTGCAGCCTTGATCGTGATCGGTGCCCTTTGGAATATCGTATTCCCGATCAACAAAAACTTGTGGACCAGCTCATTTGCTTGCGTTGTAGGTGGTATTGCCATGATTCTTTTTGCCATTTTCTACTATGTCATTGACATTAAAGGATATCGTAAATGGACGCTCTTCTTCCGTGTGATTGGTATGAACTCCATCACCATCTACTTGGCTCAAGAGTTCTTCAACTTCACTTTTACCAACGAACGGATTTTTGGAGGCTTAGCTTCTCTCTTCCCTGAGCCCGCCCAACCGCTGATTCTGGCATTGGGATATACGGCTCTCACGTGGGGATTCCTCTATTTCCTCTATAAACACAAGATTTTCTTGAAGGTGTAATGCCGATATCTTATAAATAATAAAGAGGAGGGCCCGATGGTTCTCCTCTTTGTGTTTTTGTGGTAGGGGACTGTTTCCAGCTATTTGGAGCCATGTTCAATTTGTCTTATATTCGAGAATTCTTTATCTTTGCATAATTACTATAGAAAAGAAGATCATGCAACCATATTTGGATTTGTTGAATAGAATCATGTCGGAGGGGGTTCGTAAGGAGGACCGCACCGGAACGGGCACTATCAGTGTTTTCGGGCATCAGATGCGTTTCAATTTGGAAGAGGGCTTTCCTTTGTTGACTACGAAAAAGTTACATCTGAAGTCGATCATATACGAACTGCTTTGGTTCCTTCGGGGTGATACAAATGTGAAATATTTACAGGAACATGGCGTTCGTATCTGGAACGAATGGGCCGATGAAAATGGTGACTTGGGACATATCTATGGCTATCAATGGCGGTCGTGGCCCGACTATAATGGAGGGACAATCGACCAAATGACAGAGGCTGTTGAGACGATTAAGCATAATCCCGATTCGCGTCGTATCATTGTCAGTGCTTGGAATGTAGCAGATTTGGACAAGATGAACCTTCCGCCATGCCATGCTTTCATGCAGTTTTATGTAGCAGATGGGCGTTTGAGTCTCCAATTGTATCAACGCAGTGCCGATTGCTTCCTTGGAGTGCCTTTCAATATTGCATCCTATGCCTTGTTACTGCAGATGATGGCACAGGTTACCGGTCTGAAAGCCGGCGATTTTGTTCATACTTTGGGCGATGCGCATATCTATTTGAATCATATCGACCAGGTGAAGTTACAGCTCACTCGCGAACCGCGTCCGTTGCCTCGCATGCTCATCAACCCGGAAGTGAAGAGCCTGTTTGACTTTCAATATGAAGATTTTAAATTGGAAGGTTATGATCCACATCCGCACATTGCAGGAGTGGTGGCCGTCTGAACTACCAACCATCAACCATAAAAGCATATGATATCTATTATAGTAGCAGCATCTGACAACGATGCGATCGGCATTGATCAACACCTTCCGTGGCGCCTGTCGGCTGATTTGAAACATTTCAAGGCATTGACTACAGGACATGTAGTAGTGATGGGGCGTAAGACATTTGAATCGCTTCCCAACGGAGCATTGCCCAACCGGCAAAATGTAGTGTTGACATCACAGTCTGAGGCCAATTTCCCCAATTGCCACGTTTTTGGTTCATGGGAAGAAATGGCCCATTCTTATCCGAAAGAGGAAGAGCTCTTCATAATTGGTGGAGCAACACTCTATCGTCAGGCGTTATCGGTGGCGGATCGACTCTATTTGACGCGCGTTCACCACTCTTTTATGGATGCAGATACCTTTCTTCCTCCTGTCGATTGGAGCGAATGGACGCTGCAAAAGAGCGAAACATTTCCAGCTGATACAAAGAATGAATATCCCTATTCGTTTGAAACGTATGTAAGGAAGGAGAAATAATGACGGATGATTAAAAAATCTTAACTATTTGTTTGCAACTTTTATTGGCAGAAATCAGTCTTATATACAAGTGCGAACAACTTGAAAAGGGAGCACTGAGAGAATAAAAAATGCAGCAGAAAGAGTCCGTTTAACTTTTCTTTCTGAAAATAATTAAGCGGACTCTCAACCTCCAAAAGAATACAATTATGAAACATAATAGGATCATCTGTGCCATTGTCATGGCGGTGTTATTGCTCTCCTCTTTCCTGCTTTGGGGTGGAGGTCTTTCTGATGCCCATATTCCATGGAAGAATATGGCCGATGAAAAGAATGCTCCTCTGCTGATTCAGCAATTGACTGCCCATATGAAAGAGCAGATGGAAAAAGATAGCGAGGCAATGCCGGAACTGATAGGGGAGATCGAACAGTACACGGCTCAGCTGAAAGATTCTACTGTGGCCGCTCTATTCCACTCGCTTACCGCCGAACTATATGCGACCTATCTTGATCAACATAGGAATGAGATCGTACAACGTACGGAGTTGGTTGACTATACTCCGGAAGATATTCGCGAATGGACTACCAACCTCTTCAATGAGAAAATCGTAAAAGAATTGAATGCTTCGTTGCAACCAGCCGAGGCATTGCAGCATATATCGGCTGAAGCATATACCCCGGTGCTGAATCTCACGGAAGATTCACGTCTCTTACGGCCTACCTTATACGACTTTTTGATGCAAAGGGCTATCCAGTTCTTGCCTCAAGGAGTATCATCGGATTCTTATTATGAAGCGTGGATTGACTTCCGTCGAAAAGAGAAGAATCCTAAAGCATTGTTACTATTGCAGCTGATTGACATTGATCGTTATGACAAAAGTGGAGAAATCTACCAAACAAAACTCGATTCATTGGCTGCATTCTACCCGGATAAGGATTGCCGGTTGGAGATTGCTCTCAAACAGCTGGAGGTCCTGCAAAGCAAACATTGTCGGGTCAATAGTGATGCATGGAATGAGAAACAGCAAACTATTTACAACTTCTGTCAGGAACAGATGAAGAAATATGGAAAAAACAAGCGGGCTGTTATCTTTTCAAACTTGGTGGGCGAGATGGATCAACCTTCGCTTTCCGTACAACATAACAATAATGTTTACCCATCGCAGGAGTTGGTGTTGCAAATCTCATACCGGAATGTGGAGCACATCCGGGTTCGCATCTATCAAAACTTAACGAATCCGGAGAGGGCTATGGCCTACCAGGAGAAAGTGAAGAAGGGAAAACCGGTCGAAGAACAAGTATACGATCTCACCAAGGGAGACAAGAAAAAATACTTCTCTTCGCAAGACACCACCATTCGCATTCGGATGGACCAGCCGGGTCTCTACCTCTATCAAATAGACGCTTTGCAGAAAGAGATAATGCTTTCAGCTCCTTTCAGTGTGAGTCGCTTGGCAACCGTTGTGCGACAATCGGTTAATGGGGTGACAGAGGTGTTGGTTACAGACTTTCAGAGTGGAGCCCCTGTACCAAATGCTTGGGTGATTGCTTACCAAACCACACGACTCACTCCCACGGAGGTGCAACGAGTGATGACGGATGCTATGGGATGGGCGAAGATTGAACAAGGCAAAGGCCGTGTGATTTCTGCTGTACGACCCTTGATTGTCGGGGATACCTCGTCGTTGATAACGCACTGCAACACGGGTTTTTATTCGCCACAACAGAAGCGGACCATCACCAATGCTGCCTTTTTTACCGATCGTGCCATTTATCGTCCGGGTCAAACCGTGGCTTTTAAAGGTATTCTTTATACGGACGATGGCAAGCAGTTGCTGGCTGATGAAGGTGAGAGCTATACAGTCTCCTTACTGGATGCCAATAGTATAGAGGTGGACAAAAAAACATTCACAACAAATACTTTTGGATCGATCCATGGAGAGTTTGTTTTGCCGACCACTACCACGAATGGATCCTTCCGATTGGTATCACCGAAAGGGTCAGTCTCTTTCCGCGTAGAGGAATATAAACGTCCGTCATTCCGCATCGATATGGAGCCGATTGACGAACATGCCGTTTTCGGGCAGGCACTGACGTTGAAAGGAAAGGCTGCTACCTATTCAGGCGTCGGACTCTCTTCCGGAAAAGTGCAGTGGCGTATATCTACTCGGCCGTTTTGGTTGCGATCGTATTGGGCAGGTCCGTATGATTATGGTTTGGAGAATATCGCTTCAGGCAGTGTAGAAGTGCAAACAAATGGCTCGTTCGAGATTCCTTTTACTCCCACCCGTCCTACAACTGATCGGAAGTCAGTGATGCAACAGTATGAGATAAGTTTGACGGTGACCGATGCAAAAGGGGAGACCCAAGAAGCGTCTTCGTTTTTTTCTGTAGGAGATGCTACTATTGTCTTGGTGACAGACATTCCGTCACAGTTGGAAAAAGAAAAAGCAGATGTGGTGGTTTCGGCACAAACTTTGAACGGAAAGCCGATAAATGTGGCAGGTTCTTATACAATCTATGGGTTGAAACTGACAGGAAAAGATCGCCTAACGAAAAAAGAAAGCTATGAACGGACCGACCTGATGCGGACGGGCTCGTTCTCTACCGGCCAATCGTTGGAAAAAGAGATATGGACATCATTGCCATCGGCCCGTTATCGGTTGGTGTTAACGGCAAAAGATGAGCGAGGAGCTACCGTAGAAATGGAACAGGACTTCATACTTTATAGTTTGACGGACAGCTGTCCGCCTGAAACTTGTGACGCATGGATGCCGAATCATCGCTATGAAGTTTACCCGGGTGACACAGCTCAGGTCGTATTTGGCTCATCTCGTCGTGCGATATATCTCTTCTATGAACTTTTTACTCCGGAAGGAAAACAATTGCATCGCGAATTGGTGCGGTTGGATAATAGCAATCGGACATTTCCTGTTTGCATGGAAGAGAGTTATGGAGACGGGGTGACAGCTTCGTTTACCTATATTCAAGATGGAAAGTTGGTGTCGGAACATTGTGATATCGTCAAGAAAGAGCGGAATCGTCGGCTGCAATTTATTCCGGAAACATTTCGTGATCGCTTGCTTCCGGGCAGCAAGGAGCAATGGCGTTTCCGTTTGGTGGATGCCGACTCGGTAGCAGTGCAAGCGGAGGTACTGGCGAGTATGTATGATGCTTCGTTGGATGCGATCATTTCCCATTCATGGTTCTTCGCTCCTCATCGTCGTATTCAGTTGTGGTCAAGGAACTTCCTTTCCGGCTATGCCTTCAATCAGGGCTATCGTTCGGGAACAAAAAATGCTCCCTACAAAGAGACATACGACTATCGATATGCGGAGATGTTTGACAAGTGGAGAGAGGCGCTTGATATTTATCATATATTCACCTTTAAGGGTCCCTATTCTCGCTTCGGTTTGCGCAATTCTAAGATGGTGATGGATGCAGAGTTGGCGGACGATGATATGGAAATGATGGCGGACAATGCCGCACCGATGGCGATGCGTATGGCCAATGATGAGCTTTCCGCAGTCAATGGTGTAGGGGAAGTTGCTGAAGAAAAATACTCCTCGTCTGCAGATGACATGATGCGGTCGATAACGATTCGAGAAAATTTGGCGGAGTCGGCTTTCTTCTATCCGGTGTTGCAGACGGACGAAGCGGGAACATTCTCCTTTGGCTTTACACTGCCGGAGAGCAACACTACCTGGAATTTACAGTTGTTGGCGCATACGGATAGTATGGCGTATGGATATTATTCACAGCAGGTGATCTCAAGTAAGCCGGTAATGGTGCAACCGCATTTGCCACGATTCCTACGAGAAGGCGATGACGTTACATTGTCTGCGCAGGTTTTGAATCAAACGATGGAACCACTGAGCGGTAAAATTGTCTTGGAGTTGTTCGTGCCGGAAGATAATAAAATCGTCTATTGTTCGGAACGCACCTTCTCTTATACGGCAGAGGCTTCGGGTGTTGAGGATTGGCATTTGCCGGTTGGCGAATGGTCACGCTATGGAGTTTTAGGATGTCGCATAGTGGCTGCAACATCACAGGGGAATGATGGAGAACAACAACTGCTTCCTGTCTTGTCGAAAGAGGTTATGGTGACCGAAAGTGTGCCGTTCTATCTGATGGATGAACAACATCTTACTGTCACATTGCCCCGACAAGCATTGGAACATCCTTATCGGGTAACATTCGAGCTGACAGCTAATCCGGTGTGGTATGCCGTCCAAGCCCTTTCTTCCCTTGAGGCAAGTAATAATGAAGACGTCTTGAGTTGGTTTGCTGTATACTATAGTCAAACATTAGCCCAACATATTGTCCGCTCACATCCGAAAATTAAACGGGTGGTTGATGCTTGGAGAGCGCAAGGAGAAACAGCCTCTTCTTTGTTGTCGAATTTGGAAAAAAACGAGGAATTGAAGACGGTTCTTTTGGAAGAAACTCCATGGGTATTGGAAGCGAAGAGCGAGACCGAACAAAAAGAGCGGTTGCAGTTGTTATTTGATCTGAATCGTACCGGTAGCTTACGGCAAGAAGCGTTGGATCTATTGCAGAAACGGCAAACAGAAGATGGGGGATGGAGTTGGCTTCCCGGTATGCCGTGCAGTCGTTTCATGACATTGCAAATCTTGAAAGGAATGGCACAATTGACAGAATTGCAGGCTGTTGAATATTCGTCTTCGGAGAAAATCATGCAAATTAAGGCATTGAACTATTTGGACAGTGAGCTGCAACGAAGCTATGAATGGGAAAAGAAACAGAAAATAGTGGACGGTGTGCCCTCAGAAGAGAAGATTGAGCAACTGTTTGTCCGCAGTTTCTACCAAGATATTCCCATGGCGGGCTCATCGCGTGAAGCCTATCGCTATTATACAAGTCAAGCTTTCAAGAATTGGGAGAAGTATGGATTGTATACCCGGGCGGCATTGGGATGGCTGATGCAGAAGAATGGAAATTTGAAGGCGGCAACTACCCTATATGAATGGTTTCAGAAAACGGTTACCGTGGATCGTGAAAAAGGATGTTACTGGGCAAACAACCGGACATCGTTCGGTTGGTCACACAGTGCTATCGAGACGCATTGCTTGCTAATGGCTTGGTTTTCGCAGCGAGGTGTGGAGGCGATCCAAATGGATCGGATGAAGCAATGGCTGCTGGGGCAGAAGCGAACGCAAAATTGGGAGTCGGTTCCGGCTTCGTTGGATGCAATCTATGCGTTGTTGCTGACAGGAAACTCATGGATGGACGATTCGAACAGGTGTCAACTCAGTTGGAACGGTCGTACTTGGCAATCGGAAAAAGGGGAGATGGCCACCGGCTATTTGAAGGTGTCTCCATCAGTCGATGAATTGAAACAAAGCAAAGATCAGTCGGTTGAGGTCCGCAAACAAGGAAAAGCTCCGGCTTGGGGAGCAGTCTATACACAATATTTTGCACCGATTGCCTCTGTCGAAAAACAGCAGGGGGTACTGAATGTAGAGAAGAAATTATTCATTGAATCGGTGGTTGATGGAAAGGCTCAATTACAGCAGGTGTCGGAAAATAGGACATTGAAGGTTGGAGACAAGTTGGTCGTTCGCCTTACACTGCGCACAGATCGCGCTATGAACTACGTTTTCATAAAAGATTTGCGGGCTGCATGTATGGAACCCGCCGATCAACTGTCGGGATCGGAATATCGTGATGGCATTTGTTTCTATCGTTCCTCTCGTGATATTTCGGAGAATATCTACATCGAAAACCTTCCGGAAGGGACCTTTGTGTTGGAGTACCCTGCCTATATCACACGGCCGGGTCAGTATGCGAGCGGCCTATGTACGGTACAATGCCTCTATGCTCCGGAGTTTGTAAGTCATACGGAGGGCACTCTTTTGAAAATTTCTTCTGATGAATAAGAAATTTGTTGCCGAACAAATTTCAGTTTTATGCCGAGATAATTACAGTTCATTCGGGAACAAACTCGAGTTTCATGCCGAACAAACTGCAGTTTCCTCGGCATGAAACTTTGTGAAATACGGGAATGGTTCTCTCTTTTATCGTCGGGTTATGGATAGACGAAATACAAGAGATATTCACCTTTTGCATGAATTGTGACAAGGGTTTCTGTACATTCATTCAAAGTGCCCTGCCACCAATTGTTGAAATCATATAACGGGTAGCGCAGACCTTCGCCTTGCAGTTGGCTTGCGGTGAAATTAATGATGGAGAGCTGTTGGCCGATCTTGCACGGATAGCTTACGGTATCTCGGCAAGGAATGAACATACCATAATCGGTATACATGCACACTTGCCATCCTCGGCGAAGGTATTCTATCAGCAAACTGATATTGCCGATGGTGTGATCTTCTCGTTTGCCGGTTGCTCCAACAATGGCAATTCGTTGTTTCCCTACGATGTTGGCCACATAAGTAATGGTCTTTGTCAGGTCGTTAGTCTCTTGCTCTGTGATGCGGTGCAGAAGGTTTTGGTATTGTTGCCGGTTGGTTTCTGTCAACGAATCGCCATCGCCTATGATGATATTTGGAATATTGCCGTGGCGAAGGTATTCATTGGCGGCTCCGTCACAGCATGCTACATAAGGAGCTTGCTCCAATATTTGCAATGGTTGAGGAGTCGTCGGGTAATCACCGTTTGCAATAATAACGGCATCGTATACGAGTGTTGTACTCATGCGCTTTCTTGGTTTAGCATTATTGTCTGCCATTTCCGATAGCCAAAGATGCAGATAATGGCATAGAGAGCGTATAAAGCGGCGGTGAAGTAGAGACCTTTGTAAATGTATAAGCCGGAACTGACAATGTCAACAATCATCCAACACCCCCACTGTTCAATATATTTTTTGGCCAGCATCCACATGCCCACGATACTTAATGCCGTAGTAAAAGAGTCGAGCCATGGAACATTGCTGTCCGTATATTCGATCAATATCCAAGCAATAGCCACTAATGACAATGTGAATACAGCGGTCAGATTTGGTAATAGGTGGTTGGGTATTTGGCTGATGGGAAGCTCTTCCGATATTTTAGGGGAGTCACTATTTTTAGAGGGCTTACCGATGAATCCTTTCCATACCATCCACCCGTAAATAGCTATCAGGAAATAATAAATATTGATGCCAAAATCTGCATATAACCCGGCTTGATAGTAGACAAAAATATAGATGGCCGGCATGATAATGCCCGTGATCCACAAATGGATACTGGCACGGTATTCGAACCACAGGTAGAGTAGTCCGACAATCGTCCCGATGATTTCCAAGATGTTTCCCATTTTGTCGCTATTGTTGGCCGAATGGCAATGGCAGATCTCTTTATTCTGTTTGGAAAATTCAGGCAGTCGACAAGTACAACACTTGTCGACTGCTTATGATTGTTCTTATTTCTTGCGTTTTTGCTCTGCTTGCGAACGAATCAATTCTTCATCGTCGAAGTAGTTGATGCGCATGGCTTTTCGAACATCGGCCAGGGTGGCGGCTGCCACTTCGCGGGCTGCTTCACTTCCGCGTTTCAACATGGCATATACGGCCGGAATATCTTGTTCAAACTCTTTGCGTTTGTTGCGGATCGGCTCAAGCTCTTCCTGAAGAATGGCATTCAAGAATTTTTTTACTTTGACGTCACCTAATCCGCCACGGCGATAGTGGTCTTTGAGTTCATTCAAGTTGTTGTAGTCAGGCAAGTACTTACCGAAATGTTCCGGTCTGCAGAAGGCGTCCAAATAGGTGAACACGGCATTGCCTTCCACTTTGCCCGGATCTTCGATACGGAGGTGATCGGGATCTGTGAACATGCTCATGACGCGCTTTTTGATATCTTCCGGAGAGTCGGACAAGTAAATACAATTGCCCAACGACTTACTCATTTTAGCCTTTCCGTCTGTACCTGGTAAACGTAAACATGCTGCATTGTCCGGCAGTAAAATGTTGGGTTCAACCAATACTTCGTCATAAGTTGAGTTGAAGCGGCGGACAATTTCACGTGTTTGCTCGATCATTGGTTCCTGATCTTCTCCGACAGGGACCGTAGTCGCTTTGAATGCTGTGATGTCTGATGCTTGACTGATTGGGTAAGTAAAGAACCCGACAGGAATATTAGCTTCGAAGTTGCGCATCTTGATCTCCGTCTTGACTGTCGGATTGCGCTGCAAACGAGATACCGTTACCAAGTTCATATAATAGAAAGCCAATTCACAAAGTTCAGGTACTTGCGATTGGATGAAGATGGTACTCTTGGCCGGATCCAATCCACAAGAGAGATAATCCAATGCTACTTCTATGATGTTTTGGCGAACTTTTTCCGGGTTGTCGGCATTATCTGTGAGAGCTTGTGCATCGGCAATCATGATATATATTTTGTCGAATTCGCCGGAGTTTTGCAACTCAACGCGGCGTTTCAATGATCCCACATAGTGGCCTAAGTGTAAACGTCCTGTAGGACGGTCTCCTGTAAGAATAATCTTATTCATATCTTAATTGTATAATTGTTTTTTTATTCTTTGTTTAACAAGATAGTAAATAGGATTTAAAGTGTTCAAAGTCTTTGGGTAATTCTACCCGTTGCTTTTCTCCTTGCATAAAGGCTTGCAATTTGGCTGGAATTGTTACGGGCGACTGGATGATCTTTTCGACGGTTCCCTTGAATTTTGCCGGATGAGCTGTCTCCAAGAAGAGACCCTGCTCGTTTTCTTTCAACTGATTCTCTAATGCTTGGTAGGCACAAGCTCCATGCGGGTCCAGTAAATACCCGGTTTTCTTCCATACTTGACGGATTGTGTCTGCAATCTGTTCGTCGGTGAAGTACTCACCGGAGATTCTCTTACTGATTTCAGCATGGGCGTTTCCTTGTTTTCCGTAGAGATCCACGATGCGAGCAAAATTGCTTGGAGCCCCGACATCCATCGCATTGGCAATGGTTTGTACGGATGCTCGAGGAGTATATTCTCCGCTTTGCAGATAGTCGAAGAACACGTGGTTGCGGTTGTTGGCAGCAATGAAACGTCGGATTGGCAACCCCATCTGCTGAGCGAACAGACCGGCTGTGATGTTTCCGAAGTTTCCGCTTGGAACACAAACCACCAAGTTGTCGGCTTTCCCTATCTTGTCAAGTTGGGCATATGCATTGAAATAGTAGAAAGATTGCGGCAAGAAACGGGCGACATTGATGGAATTGGCTGATGTCAACTGCATATGAGTGTTCAAGGTCTCGTCCATAAATGCCGACTTTACCAATGCTTGGCAGTCATCGAATGTGCCGTCAATTTCCAATGCCGTAATGTTTTGTCCCAACGTTGTGAACTGGCACTCTTGAATAGCACTGACTTTTCCTTTGGGATAGAGAACATATACATGAATGCCATCTACCCCCAAGAAGCCGTTGGCTACAGCACTTCCCGTGTCTCCTGAGGTGGCAACCAATACATTTACCTCTTGACCTTGTCCTTGTTTTTGGATAAAATAGCCCAACAATCGAGCCATGAATCGGGCGCCCACATCTTTGAATGCCAACGTTGGACCATGAAACAGCTCCAAACTGTAGATGGAGTCGGTCACCGGAACGACGGGTGTCTCGAACGAGAGCGTATCATATACGATTTGCTTCAAGACTTCTGCCTCAATGTCTTCACCAAAGTAAGCATTCGCTACTATATAAGCGACCTCCTGAAAGGAGAGATCCTTCAAACGGTGGATTGTTTCTTCGTCCAAATGAGCGATTCGCTCGGGCATATATAGTCCTTTGTCGGAGGCGAGACCTTTTACAACTGCCTCTTTCAGCGAAGCAATCGGTGCATGTTGATTGGTGCTATAGTATTTCATTTTTCAATAGTTCTTTGATAAATTGATCTTTTTCCAATAAATGATACTTCCCTTGTTCCACAGCAAATTCGTCGAAGGTCGTCACCTCGTCGGGCGTTACACCCGGCTTATAGATCAAGAATGGAACAGGATTATTGGTATGTGTCCGCAATGAACATGGAGTAGGGTGATCGGGCAATACAGCGATGGCCACCGGTTCTTTCCATTGTCGGGTAGCTTCATAGATCGGACCGACAATGCGACGGTCCAAGTCTTCTATTGTACGGATTTTTAGAGGCACGTCCCCTTCATGCCCGGCCTCGTCGCTGGCTTCGACATGAAGATAAACGAATTCGTCATCCTGCAAGGCTTCCAACGCTGCTGCAGCTTTTCCTTCGTAGTTGGTGTTGTATAAACCTGTGGCGCCCTCTACTTGTAAAATGCGTAGTCCGGCATAAACACCAATACCACGGATTAAATCCACGGCCGAGATGACGGACCCTTTGCGGATTCCATACATCGTTTGGAGCGTCTCCATGGCGGGACGTTCGCCCGGCGACCAGGGCCAAATGCTATTGGCCGGATCCTTTCCTTCGCTTATTCGCTTTAGGTTGACGGGATGATTCTTCAATATCTCTTGCGAACGGGCTATTAACTCGTTCAACCGATGGGCTGTTTCTTCGGCTTCGGGCACTTCTGCCTTCACCAAATAGGGCTTGTATGGATGTAACGGAATGTCGTGAGGAGGGGTGCAGTCGAGATGTTTGTTGCCACCTTTTATCACCAATAAGTTACGATATGAGACCCCCGTGTAGAAATGGACCGTATCTGATCCCAACTCCTTGTTGAGGGTTTGGATCAGTTGATCCGCTTCTTCGGTAGAAATATGACCGGCTGAATGGTTTTTCAACAGGTCGCCTTCTACACAAATCAAGTTGCAGCGCATAGCAATCTCACCGGGTTTTAACTCAATGTGCATACTGGCGGCTTCCAACACTCCTCATCCTTCGTAGACGGTAGGCAAGTCATAGCCGAGAACAGCCATATTGGCAACTTCGCTACCCGGGTGAAATCCGTCTGCCACAGTCTTCAATCGGCCGGTCACTCCTAATCGAGCAAGTTGGTTCATGTAAGGCGTCCGAGCATATTGCAAGGGAGTTTTCCCCCCGAGCTCTGTTGTCGGCTCGTCCGCCATACCGTCTCCCAATATAATTATCGTTTTCATGCGCGCATGGTTTTGTACTATATATTAGCGATCGAAATGATATCGGCAAAGACACCTGCTGCCGTTACATCGGCACCTGCTCCATATCCTTTGATGATCATCGGATATTCATGGTAGCGTTCTGTCGAGATCATGATGATATTGTTGCTTCCTTCCAATTCATAGAATGGATGATGGCTGTCAACCTCTTGCAATCCCACTTCACACTTGCCGTTCTCCATCTTGGCAACGAAGCGCAACCGCTTGTTTTCTGCCTCGACCTCTTTCCGTTTCGTTTCGAAATCGGCATCTAAGTTAGTGATATTTTTCAAGAATTCATCCAGTGACCCATTGAAATACTCGTCCGGAATGAACAGATGCTTCTCGACATCGGCTTGCTCTACTCGGTAGCCGGCTTCGCGAGCCAAGATCACCAATTTGCGGATTACGTCACGTCCGCTTAAATCAATGCGAGGGTCCGGTTCGGAGTAGCCGGCTTCTTTGGCCATGCAAATGGCTTTGCTCAGCGGAACATCTTCACTAATCGTATTGAAGATATAGTTGATGGTACCCGAAAGCACCGCTTCCAATTTCAGAATATGGTCACCGCTATTGATCAAGTCGTTCATCGTATTGATGATTGGAAGGCCGGCACCGACATTCGTTTCAAACAAAAATTTGATACCTCGGTGGCGGGCCGTCTCTTTCAACTGCTGATAGTTGTCGTAAGCAGATGAGGCAGCTGATTTGTTGGCTGCTACAACCGAAACGTTTCCGTTCATCAACCGGCTGTAAAGTGCGGCTATCTCACTGCTGGCCGTACAGTCAACAAATACCGAGTTGAAGATGTTCATCTCCAGGATGCCGTTACACAAGATTTCGGGCGAGCTATCAATGCCTTTTTCTATTAACTCCTCCTTGTAGTTGTCCAACGAGATACCCGCTCTGTTGAGCAATACTTTTTTCGAGTTGGCGATACCTACAATATTTAGTTTCAGCCCGTTTTGCTGCATCAGTTTCGGCTGTTGAAGATGAATTTGCTTTAAAAGATTACTCCCTACAGTACCGATCCCGGCAACGAACAGGTTCAATACTTTGTATTCTGACAGAAAAAAGGAGTCATGTATGGAGTTCAATGCCTTACGCAAGTATTTCAGTTTGACGACAAACGAAATGTTTGTCTCAGAGGCTCCCTGCGAACAAGCGATCACGCTGATGCCGGCACGGCCCAAAGTTCCGAACAATTTTCCGGCAATGCCCGGTGTATGCTTCATGTTTCCTCCTACGATAGCGATCGTGGCCAAATCCTTTACGGCAATGGTATCGTTCATGTCGCCCTGCGCACGTTCCATCGCAAACTCTTCGTTCAATACTTTTACGGCCAATTCGGCGTCTGCATTTCTTACGGCAAACGTCGTGTTGTTTTCGGAGCTGGCTTGAGCTACCAAGAAGACACTGATGCCATTTTTTGCCAATGTTTTGAATATTCGATAGTTAACGCCGATTACGCCCACCATGCCAAGGCCTTGTACGGTGATCAAACAGGTATCGTTGATGGAAGAGATACCTCTGATAATAGCCTTTCCGTTGAACTCTTCTTTTATATTTGCAATATAGGAGCCCGGCGCTTCCGGATTGAATGTGTTCAAGATGCGGATCGGAATATTCTTATGGTAGACAGGGTAGATCGTCGGCGGGTAGATTACTTTCGCACCGAAGTTACACAACTCCATCGCTTCCGTGAAGCTTAGTTTGTCGATGACGTAAGCTGAAGAGATGACGCGTGGGTCTGCTGTCATGAAGCCATCCACGTCTGTCCATATTTCCAAGATCGAAGCGTTCAATGCTGCGGCAATGATGGAGGCTGTATAGTCGGATCCTCCGCGGCCCAAATTGGTCACTTCACCATTGTCGCGGCTGCTTGAGATGAAGCCCGGTACCAGCGCTACCTTGGGAAGTGGGTTGAATGTCTCTTTGATCAGCTGGTTGGTCAGCTCGAAATCAACGATGTGTTTGTTGAACTGTCGCACGGTTTTGATGAACTTCCGCGAGTCGTAGAGCTTGGCGTCTTTGATGACGTTCGAAACAATCAACGACGAAAGACGTTCGCCATAGCTGACAATCGTGTCGGATGTCTTCGGGGAAAGGTCGTTGATGAGGTAGACGCCCCGATAGATGTTGCTCAACTCGTCAAACAGATGCATGACTTTTACCTGCACTTTGTCGCGTATTTCCTTGTCAGGTATTACGCCTTCGATCACATTCAAGTGGCGAGCAACGATCTCCGACAACTCCTTTTCGTAAGCAATGTCTCCTTTTGCTGCCAAAGCCGATGTCTTCAGCAGTTTGTCTGTGATGCCACCCAACGCCGAAACAACCACTACAACCTGTTCGTCAATTGCCTCGACAATTTTCTTTACGCTTAATATACTGTCAATGGTACCTACCGAAGTACCTCCAAATTTCAATACTTTCATATTTTACTCGGTGTAAATTAAATGGAATCTTGATGACTCGAAAAAATCCTTCTTCCGGTTTCTATTATATATAATGTAGAAAGGTTCGACAACCTGATGAAGGGAAAATGGATCGATACCTTTATGTGTTAAACTGTACCCCCGGTAGGGGTCATCAAGGCCCATGTATAGTACGTGTTGAATGTCATCATTTTTCTATCGTTTTGTTTTCGTTTGCAATATTACAGAATCCTTTACTATTATCAAAATCTAAGCCCGTTTTTTTTCTTTTTGGGCATCATCCTGTCAAAACATCGGTTGTCTTGAAAAAATATCT
>CAVJQR010000031.1:4924-18884 GCA_963651605.1 Agathobaculum sp. | reverse complement strand
ATTTCTCCATTAGGTAATACCCTATCTGAAACATGGGAAAACCTTTTGGGTGGAAAGAGTGCAGCAGGGCCTATTACTCATTTTGATGCAAGTAAGTTTAAGACTCGGTTTGCGTGTGAAGTGAAAGGATTCGACCCCCTTCAGGTCATGGATCGTAAAGAAGCACGTAAATGCGACCGTTATTGTTTGTTGGCTATTGCTGCTGCACAACAAGCTGTCGCAGACACCGGTATGGATTTGGAAAATGTAGATAAAAATCGTATCGGTGTTATTTTCTCTGCAGGAATTGGTGGTATTCAGACATTCGAAGATGAGGTGATGGGTTATGCGAAGACAAAAGACACAATTGGTCCGAAATTCAACCCATTCTTTATCCCTAAGATGATTGCTGATATTGCTGCCGGACAGATCGCTATGCGATATGGATTCCATGGGCCGAACTTTGCAACTGTCTCTGCTTGCGCATCATCAACGAATGCTATAGCTGATGCTTTTAATTATATCCGATTAGGAAAAGCAAATGTTATTGTAACCGGCGGTGCTGAAGCTGCCATTACTGCAGCTGGAGTAGGAGGTTTCAATTCAATGAATGCATTGTCAACGCGCAATGATGATCCTGAGACTGCTTCTCGTCCATTCAGTGCAAGTCGCGATGGTTTTGTTATGGGTGAAGGTTCCGCTTGTTTGGTTCTTGAAGAATTAGAACATGCTTTGGCTCGCGGGGCTAAAATCTATGCAGAAATAGCGGGGACCGGCCTTTCTGCTGATGCCTATCATTTAACGGCAACTCATCCTGAAGGCTTGGGCGCTATGTTAGTTATGCGCAATGCTTTGGAAGATGCTGAGATGAAACCTGAAGAGATTGATTACATTAATGTTCATGGAACGTCTACTCCAGTGGGTGATCTTTCTGAAGTGAAAGCCATCAAGGATGTATTTGGCGAGCATGCATATAGATTGAATATCAGTTCTACCAAGTCAATGACCGGTCACTTGTTGGGTGCTGCCGGTGCATTGGAGGCTATCATCAGCGTCATGGCGGTAAAGGAAGACATTGTTCCTCCGACAATTAACCACGCGGAAGATGACAAGGACCCTGAAATTGACTACAATATGAACTTTACATTCAATAAAGCTCAGAAACGTACAGTCAATGCTGCATTGTCCAATACTTTCGGTTTTGGAGGACACAATGCAAGTGTAATTGTCAAAAAGTTTAAGAAATAACGTGTTCTTGAAATTATACAAGGCGATAAGGCTTCTTATGCAAAAGGGTAAGGAGCCTTATTTGTCTATATATAAATTAGTGGGTTTTTACCCGGATAATGTAAGGCTTTACCAACAAGCTTTTTTGCATCGCTCTTCATCAGTAGAGGACTCGGAGGGGAGATGGGTAAACAATGAGCGGCTTGAATTTTTGGGTGATGCTATTTTGAGTGGCGTTATTGCAGATATTGTCTACGAACACTTTCAAGATCGTGGAGAAGGATTCCTCACAAACATGCGTTCAAAGATCGTATCGCGCGAATCTATGAACCAAATAGCCAAACAGCTCGAGTTAGACAAGATGCTGCACTTTTCCGTTCATCATCCTGTTCCAGAGTCGCACAATTCCAATATGTTGGGAAATGCTTTGGAGGCCTTGATTGGTGCCATCTATTTGGACAAGGGTTTTGACCATTGTTTTCGATTCATCCGTGACACTATGCTGAAGACGATAGATTTGGATTCGTTGTCGGAGAAGGAGGTTAACTTCAAATCGAACTTGATTGAATGGAGTCAGAAACATCGTATACCAATCCATTTCGACGTTATTGAGAATTTTGTGGATGAGCAAGGAAGCCCGGTTTTCCAATCGGCTGTTTTTTTGTCTGATACCAACGAACAGATAGGTGTGGGAATAGGCTACTCTAAAAAAGAATCTCACCAACAAGCCTCGCAGATGGCTATTAAAAAGATTCGCACAGACCGGATGTTTATGGAGCATATTCGTGAGCTCAAACGTAATCGGAAGGCAGCTGCCGAGCAAGAAAAAGCATCTGTGACTGAATCGGTGGAGGAAATCCACGAACAAACAAGCGCAGAAGTTGTTGAAACACCGGCAGCTATTCCTCAAACAGAGGAGACAAACAATACCATAACTTCGCAAGAAGAACAAAATTGATCAGCTACTCCGATAGTATTGTACCGCATGATTGAGACAATACTATCGGAGTAGCTGTTTTTCATCCTTGGAACTTGTTCATATTATTATTGTTTGTTTTCCATCATGCAAGGCATATTCTTTACTCTTCCAGCAGAACACTCCGCTGATTCCTTTTGGAAGTTCGATATGAGCCGTCAAGGTTCCGTTCTTTTCAACGATGTAGGATACGGAGATGAATCCTTTAGGATGGGGCATTTTGCCGGCTACCTCTTTCAAGTCTCCCAAAGCAGGGGCAATACGAACCTTCTCAAAACCTGCGGCATCAGAGCGGATACCCAATAAGATTCGGTACAGCTCGATGTTCGGACTGGCTCCCCAAGCGTGACAATCCGAGCGAGATGGTTCTGGTTTCTCTGCCCATGTTGTCAATCCGAGGGCCATCTGATCCCTCCATATTTTCAGATTGTCCATGAGTTCGTTTCCCAATCCGGCCACGGAAAGTGCTTGGTGAACATAATAACGGAAGTAGATAGTCGCTTGTATCAAGTCTTTTTCTGTGAGTGTTTTACGCATGACCTCCGTCGCTTCATCTCCTTCTACCATACCCGTGAGTATGGCCAAAGAGTTGACATGTTGCGAATAACTGTGATGATCGAACGTATCGGCAAAGAGGCCTCTCGTTGCGTCCCAGTATTTTTGTTTGAACCCTTTTCGGATAGCAGTAGCCACTTGCTGATAGTGGTCGGCGATGGATGGCATTCCAAAAGCCTTTTCCATTTCCGCCCCCTTGTCCAACATCATGAGAAACATAAGATCTTGCAAGGCAGAGTTGCCCTTTTTCTCTCGAATGGGTTCGCCATTATCGAGACCCTCCGACCAGTCGACAAAGAACCAATATGGAATATAGTCGAGCGAATAATCGGGTTTCAGCCACTTTTCGTACCAACTCAATATGCTCCGATGGGCGGGCAATAATGTTTTCATGTATTCCTCGTCGCCGCGATACATCCAATAGTCGTGCCCCATTCCGATCCACCACAGAGAGAACGACGAAATGAGTTGATTGACATACGACGGATAGCGGCTCATGGTGATGCCGTCCGCTATCATTGACTGCCGACCTTGCTCCAATGCGTTCTTTACCATATATTGATCGTGTGTGTTGTAGAGCGTGATCATGGCCTGGATTCTGGTATCGCCGAAGTATTGCAATTGCTCGTAATAGGGGCAATCCATGTAGGTCTCGTTCGCACAAAGCCGGGCTGTTTGCCACCCGATGTCGAGCATTCTGTTCAACTCTTCGTATCCTTTCGCTTGAAATTCACTTTCACGGACGAAGGGATAGCCTGAAAATGTACCATAGATGTCGTTCAAAACCAGTGGCTCGTCTTGTGTTTCAATGTTCAATTGTACATATCGCCAGGTACGCCACCACAATGGAGTATAGACACAATCCTGTTGCCCCGAGGCGATGATTTTGTCACCGTAGCCGATAAACTCCTTCCCGTCCACCTTGTTGCGGTCGCCTTTCGCCTGGTCGCCCTCTTTGTTGTAAAGCCCTTCTGCATAGCGGATTTCGATCTCGGCTTTTGCCCCTTGGCTATAGGAGAGCGAGAGGTAACCCGTTGTGAGATGTTGATGGTCTAAAAGAAGTTGTGCTTTCGTATGGGCCGGTACGGTGATGGCCTTTTTCCCTTGCAGAAAAGCTTCGGGACAGGTGACACCCGTCGACCGGCGCACGGCTTGCAGGCGTTCGGTCTTGTATTCCATCGGTGGAATAGGTGTCGGAACCAGTAAACGGCCGGGATAGTCGCGGGCCAATTTTCCTCCGCCATTTATCCCATTTTCGGCTTTGGTCCAATCAGAATCGTCAAACGATGCCTTTTCCCAACCCCATGGATAGTGGGCACTGTCGAACAGCTCGCCTGCTCCGGCGGCATAATAGCCTTTTACGGGGTACTCGATAGGGCTATATGCCTTGTTTTGGAAGCATAGCCAAGAGCTGTTGGTGTTGACGGCCTTCTCTTGTTCCGTGGCCCCTTGCATAAGGAATGACAAGTCGCCCATGCTGATCTGCGCAACGGGTTTCTTATCGGCAAAGTTCCATACCACTGCCGCCAGTACATTTTTCCCCGAGTGCAAGAAGGGGGCTATGTCGACCGTCTCGAAGTTCCAGTTGCGAAGATCGCAACGTGCCGGGCCTAACGAGGCAAATTGGCCATTGACGTAGAGTTTATAACGATTGTCGGCTGTCACATGAACAAAATAGTGCTCGGGTTTGCTGTCCAGCTCGATGGCCTTTCGGAAGTGGGCTACAGCATAGGAATGTGCAGCCACGCCGGGTACGGAAATCCATTTCGCCTCCCATCGTTGCGAGAGCAAAGCCGGGTCGACTTGCTCTTGGTGGTATCCGCTCAAGCGCACTTGCGCCCGGGTCCCGAAAAAACAACAAAGCAAAAGGCATAGAATATGTACTTTCATGATATAGTATATAAGTATTAAACAATTAACCCGATAAAGATAAGCAATAACCCGATGAAAAGCAAGCCGTAAAAACCAAAAGAACATCATAATTTTTCATAAAAGCAAAGTGGAAGGAAAGATTCGAGTTTTGAAAAAGTTTCTCGGCACAAAACTCCAGTTTTCCCCCGAGTGAACTGCAGTTCACTCCCGAGAAAACTTTTCGGACTTCGGGAGATGTTTTTTCAAGGTTCGGGGGGTATTATCGGGGTGTTGTCGAGAATGGCGGAGAGAAACTTCGATAAAAATGGGGGGTTGGTCGATAGAATAGAGGTAATTTTCTATATTAGTTGACTACGCCGGTGGGCCATATTACTTTTGCTTACGTAAAAAACAGAAAGAAAGAAAAGTATGATACGGACGATTCTATTAAGTTTGTCATTGTCGATATGCGCTTCCGGAGTGATGCAGGCTCAGGAAACGGACTCGCAGCTTTGGACGCTTCGTTCTTGTTTGGATTATGCGCTTGCCAACAATATCCAAATAAAGAAGAGTCGTGTCAGTGAGTTGTCGGGGTTGGAAGATACCGAATTGGCAAAGGCTCAACTGTTTCCGTCGTTGTCGGCTTCTGTTACACAAGGATATGTCAACTATCCGTCGGCTGATGCAGACAAAAATCATAGCTATAGTGGCAACTATGCGGTCAATGCCAGCTGGACATTGTTCGACGGGGGAAAGCGTTACAAGAATATAAAGCAGCAGAAATTGCAGAATGAAGTCGACAAATTGGCGACAGAGCAGAGCGAAGATGACATTCAGATCGCTATTGTTCAGAACTATTTGCAGGTGCTTTACGCAATGGAATCTGTTCGCATCAATGAAAATACAGTAGAAACGGCCAAGGCTCAGCGCGACCGTGCCGAGGAATTATACAAAGCCGGATCTATTTCGAAGGTCGATCTCTCGCAATTGGAGAGCCAATACAGTTCAGACAAACACCAGTTGGTGGTGGCTCAGACGAACCTCGACAACTACAAATTGCAGTTGAAGCAGCTGTTGGAGCTTGACATTACGCAAGATATCGAGGTGGCATTCCCCGAAATCGAGGAAAGCTGGGTGTTGGCTCCATTGCCCACCAAGGAAGATATCTACAACACCTCGCTCGCTGTCATGCCGCAGATCAAGAGCAGCCAATTGGCAGTCGATGTGGCTGAATTGGAGAAGCAAAAAGCTCGCGCAAGCTATTTCCCGACAATTTCAATGAATGCCGGTGTCGGAACCGGCCACCTTTCAGGTACAAATTACACGTTTGGAAATAAAATTTGGAATAATTTCAACGAAAGTTTGGGACTTTCAATAAATATACCTATCTTTACGAATCGAGAAAACAAGACGGCCTACAACAAGGCCAAGTTAGCCATAACGACTAGTCAACTTGAATTGGCGAATTCGGAAAAGGAACTGCTGAAAACAGTAGAGGGTATTTATTTGGATGCTACGTCAGCCCAAAGTCAATATCTGGCGGCAATGGAAAAATTGTCGTATGTTCAGGAAAGTTTCCAGTTGACTGAAGAACAGTTTTTCTTGGGGATGAAGAATACATTGGAGATGTTGACGGAAAAAAACAACCTGTTGAGTGCTCAGCAGGAGGTTCTTCAATCGAAATATATGGCTATCATGAGTATACAACTTTTGAACATTTATCAGAAGAAGCCTGTCACACTACAGATTTAGACAGGCAGATTCACTCCACTCTCTTTTTTGTAAGTTTCCTGCGACGTGAGTCGCGGGAACTTTTAAAATAGCCATTCATTTACAAATCAGTAAAAAATAGATTCAAAATAGAATATGAAAAAGAAATTAGCAATTGTCAGTTTAGTCGGAATTGCGGTAGTGGCCGGTGGCTTCTTCTTCTTTTCTGGCAAAAAAGCCGGAGCACGTATGATGCTGGAGACCGACAAGGTGACGCGGTCGTCTATCAGCAATACCGTGACGGCAACCGGCACAGTCGAACCGGTAACCGAGGTCGATGTCGGTACTCAGGTGTCAGGTATCGTCTCCAAGCTGTATGCCGATTACAATGATGTTGTAACAGCCGGACAGTTGATTGCCAAGATGGATACCGTTACGCTCCATGCCGAGTTGGAATCGGCCAATGCGCAATTGAGCAAGAGCAAGTCGGAATTCGAATATCAGCAGAAAAACTATGCACGTAGCAAGGTGTTGTTTGAAAAGAAGCTGATCAGCGATACCGACTACGAAACAGCAACCTATAATTATGAGCAAGCAAAAGCCAGTTACGAGCAGAGCCAGGCATCAATGGTGAAGGTTCGCCGTAATTTGGAATATGCAACAATCACGAGCCCGATCAATGGTGTCGTTATCAACCGTGCCGTTGAAGAGGGTCAGACAGTTGCTGCCGGCTTCGAAACGCCGACCTTGTTCACGATTGCAGCCGACTTGACAAAGATGCAGATCATTGCCGATGTCGATGAAGCTGATATAGGTAGTGTGTTGGACGGACAGCGTGTTACCTTTACGGTAGATGCATATCCGAACGATGTCTTCGAGGGCGAAGTTCAGCAAATCCGTTTGGGAGACAGTAGCGATTCAAGCTCTTCTTCCTCATCGTCTTCTTCCTCATCGTCTGTTGTTACGTACGAGGTTGTAATTTCTGCCGATAATCCGGACTTGAAGTTGAAGCCGCGTTTGACAGCCAACATTACCATCTACACGATGGAACGTAATGACATTCCGGTTATACCGAACAAGGCGTTGCGCTTTGTCCCTGATGTTGAAACATTGACCTCTTTAGGTATAACGGTTGATAACGCAGATTCAACTGCACCGGAAGGGCAGAAGATCGTTTGGGTTAAGCAAAACAATCGGTTAGAACCGAAAGCGATTACAGTAGGTTCGAGCAATAACAATGTTACAGAAGTAGTCAGCGGCCTTAGTGAAGGTGAAGAAGTTGCGGTTGATTTGGCCGCTGCTGCTTCTGTTGCTCCTACCAACGGCGGATCGCAAGAACGTAGTCCGTTCATGCCAAGCCCTCCGGGTGGAAACAAGAAAGAAAAGTAAGTAAAAATGTTATGAAAGAGATTATAAAGCTGGAAAGCATCAAACGTGATTTCGTTGTGGGCGATGAGACAGTCCATGCTCTTCGTGGGGTAAGCTTTACGATATACGAAGGCGAGTTTGTGACTATCATGGGTGCATCAGGTTCCGGAAAGAGTACATTGTTGAATACGTTGGGTTGTTTGGATACCCCCTCAAGCGGTGAATATTACTTGGACGGAGTGTCTGTTCGTACGATGGGAAAGAGTGCTCGTGCCACATTACGCAACCGAAAAATCGGCTTTGTTTTCCAGAATTATAATCTGCTGCCAAAAACGACAGCGGTCGAGAATGTGGAATTGCCACTGATGTATAACCCGAATTTCTCGGCATCGCAACGACGCGAGAAAGCTGTGAATGCGTTGATGGCAGTGGGTTTGGGAGAACGACTGAACCACAAGAGCAACCAAATGTCTGGTGGTCAGATGCAACGTGTGGCCATTGCCCGTGCATTGGTCAACGATCCTGCCGTAATTTTGGCCGATGAAGCTACCGGTAACTTGGATACGCGTACAAGCTTTGAGATCTTGGTCTTGTTTCAACGTCTTCATGCTGAGGGTAGAACCATTATCTTTGTAACGCACAATCCGGAGATTGCCCAATACAGCAGCCGGAACATCATGCTGAAAGATGGTCACATTGTGTCGGATATTGTGAATGAGAATGTATTGAGCGCGGCCGAAGCGTTGGCGAAGCTGCCGGTAAATGATGATTATTAATATGAACGTTACGAATTTATTCAAGATTGCAGTCCGTGCATTGGCCAACAATAAGCTTCGAGGCTTTTTGACAATGTTGGGTATCATCATTGGTGTCGCATCAGTGATCACCATGTTGGCAATCGGTCAAGGATCGAAAAAGAGTATCCAAGCTGAAATCAGCGAAATGGGTTCAAACATGATCATGATCCAACCCGGTGGCGATATGCGTGGTGGCGTTCGTCAAAGCGCTGACGATATGGAGACGCTGAAGTTGAAAGATTATGAAGATATCGTCAACGAAACGCGCTATGTGGCAGAAGTATCTCCATCAGTAAACAGTAGTGGCCAAGCCATTTACGGATCAAACAATACCCCGACGACCGTTTATGGCATATCTCCCGGCTATATGGAGATTCGTCGATACAAAGTACAGGACGGTGATATGTTCAGTGATCAGGATATCAATTCTGCAGCAAAGGTATGTGTGATAGGTAAGACCGTCGTGGACAACCTCTTTCCCAATGGAGAAAATCCGATTGGGAAGGTGATCCGTTTCCAAAAATTGCCGTTCCGTGTTGTAGGTGTTCTTGAAAGCAAGGGTTATAACAGTATGGGTATGGACCAGGATGATTTGATTTTGGCGCCCTATACGACCGTTCAAAAGAAAGTACTTGCCATTACTCACCTGCAAGGTTTGACATGTTCTGCTTTGAAAGAGGAGTATACCGATCAGGCAATTGACGAAATAACAGAAATATTGCGGCGAAATCACAAGCTGAAAGATAGTGATGATGATGATTTTACAATTCGTAGTCAGCAGGAATTGAGTTCGATGTTGACGAGCACAACGGATATGATGACCGTTCTTTTAGCTGCGGTTGCCGGAATTTCACTCGTTGTCGGAGGTATTGGTATCATGAATATCATGTATGTTTCCGTCACGGAGCGAACACGTGAGATTGGTCTTCGTATGAGTATCGGCGCAAAAGGTGTCGATATCTTGGCCCAATTCTTGATAGAATCCGTCTTGATCAGTGTCACGGGTGGTATTATTGGAGTATTGTTAGGGGTTAGCTCTTCATTGTTGGTCAATTATGTAGCCCACTTCCCTATCTATATTCAACCATGGAGTGTCTTGCTTTCATTCTTGGTTTGTACAGCCACCGGTATTTTCTTCGGTTGGTATCCGGCCAAGAAAGCAGCACAATTGGATCCGATAGAAGCTATACGTTACGAGTAAATCCCGTAACGTATTTTCAAACCATTTTCAAACCTTGAATTTGTTTAGTTAGAAATAATCGATACCTTTGCCATGTACTCACAGAAACAATTCATGATGTCAGAAGGAAAACTCACAGAGCATGCTGTGTCATACGAGGGCATGGGTATGATTATCCATATTGTAGCGTGGTGTATTGTTTTTGGTATGCCATTCTTCTTCACAGGGCGTCAATCTGAATCGGTGACGATTGAGAGTTACGCCCGTTTTGTATTGGTGCCTCTTTCATTCATGTTTGTGTTTTACATCAACTATTTCCTGTTGGTTCCCAATACATTGTTCAAGAAATATACGCTTAGATTCTTCCTATATAACTTAGTGTTGATTGCCGTCACGATGGTAATGGTGCATTTTCTCATGAGTATATTGCCGGATGTTGTGCACCGTCCTATGCGTCCACCTCACCCGGAGCCACCTTTGCGAGAGGTTGTTGGCTTCTTTGGGGGCAATATTATGCTTTACATGCTGGTCGCCGCATTGAGTGTTGCCATTCGTATGACGCATAGCTGGTTCGAAATGGAATCTTTCCGCCGAGAAGTTGAGCAAAAACGTACTGAGGCTGAATTGAAGAACTTGAAGAATCAATTGAATCCTCATTTTCTTTTCAATACGCTGAACAATATTTACAGTTTGATCGCTTTCAGTCCGGAGCGGGCTCAAGGGGCCGTTCATGATTTAAGTCGCCTGTTGCGCTATGTATTATACGAGAGCAGTCAGACAATGGTGCCATTGGAGAAGGATTTGGACTTCATCCGTAATTATGTAGAGTTGATGCGTATTCGCTTGCCGGAGCACGTGACTACAAATTTAGATATCCAAGTAAAGAACGGAATGAAGATTGCTCCTCTGCTTTTCATTTCTCCTATTGAGAATGCATTCAAGCATGGCATAAGCAATAGTCTCCCTTCTTTCATCAATATACGGATCACTCAGCAAGAAAACAATCTTTGTTGTTTGATTGAGAATAGCTTCTTCCCCAAAGATGCTGTCCAAGACAAGAGCGGTTCGGGTATTGGTATTCAGAATTTGGAGAGAAGGCTGGAGTTACTTTATCCTGGTGCTTATGAGTTCGTACATGAGCAACAGGGGAACAAGTATGTATGCTTGCTGAAAATACAACTTGCCTTTACTCTTTGAAGTCCGACGGAATCCCCATCAGTTGGTATTGGATTGCTTTGGCCATGCGCTTGTGCCCTTCCGCATTCGGATGCAAACGGTCGGTATCTTCGTTATGGAAGTAGCCGACATAAGCATCGTCCAATGGATAGAGTCCACTGATACTGTTCAAGTCGATTACGGGAACGGCCCACACATTCCCTGCTTCCTTTATGACTTGCACGTAGTCGTCTATATACAAGTCTTGTTGATTGGCATACGATTCGTCGGGTTGAATGTTATTGTCGCCAAAGCAAGCATATCCCCGATGGATAGGAGTGAGCAAGACAATCTGTTGCATAGGGAAATTATGCTTCAAGTATGCCATAGCACGATTGATACGCCCTCTGAATGTCTTTTCGTCCGTACTGAGCGTGCGATATTTACGAATTTTTTGCTTTCGTCCGGACACTTCTACTGATTTGCCGATTACATCATACCATCTTCCGAGTTCTATATCTCCATAGAAATCATTTGTGCCGGCAAAGATAAAGATTGCATCCACCTTGTCTCCTTGTTCCGCTTTCAGCTTCTCGGCTTGTTGGTAGATATGGTCCCATTGATCTCCGTTGATACCATAGACCAATGGTTCAATTCCTAACGACTCTTCCAAATATTGCCAGTAGTTCTTGGTTGTGCCGACGTGAATTTTGTCGGTAATGGAGTCGCCAAGATAAGCCACTTTCTTTCCTTTCCAATGGTTAGTCGGTTGTTCTTGTGTCGTTTCTGTCTCCATGGCGATAGTGGCTGCATGGATATTCATTGAACAAAGAAAAGCAGATAGGATATAAGCCGTGTATTTCATCTTTTTTGGTATAAATGTTAATTATGACAAACACAAAGATACAAAATAATTCTCATATCTTGCCATTTTGAAAATATATCCATAGATTTACGGCAAATATGTATTTATGAAGATAACGTGTGCGATAATAGACGACGAACCCTTGGCCGCTAATTTATTGGAGAGTTACGTAGTGAAGACACCCTTTCTGGAATTGAAAGGAAAGTTCAATAGTGCCGTTACGGCCATACAAGCATTGCACAATGAGCCGGTCAACTTGTTGTTTTTGGATATTCAGATGCCCGAACTGAATGGCTTGGAATTCTCCAAGCTACTCCCGAAAGAGACGAAAATCATCTTCACGACGGCATTTGATCAGTATGCCGTGGACAGTTATCGTGTCAATGCTCTCGACTATCTATTGAAGCCGATCAGCTACCCCGACTTCTTGACTGCAGCCCAAAAAGCCCAGGAATGGTTCGAAACGGTGGCACATCCCATTGATCGTATCTTCGTCAAGACAGAATATAAACTGCTGCAAATCGAATTGGATGACATTCTTTATATCGAAGGATTGAAAGATTATGTCAAAATCTACCTCGAAAGTGATCCGCGTCCGGTGCTTTCTCTTATTAGTATGAAGACAGTCGAGGATATGTTGCCCTCCGATCGTTTCATACGTGTGCACCGTTCGTTTATAGTGCAGCCGGAGAAAATCCGCGTCATCGAGCGTAATCGCATCGTATTCGGCAAGGAATATATACCGATCTCGGACAATTACAAACAGCGTTTCTTCGATTTTTTGGCAAAACATAGCATTTTACTCGCCAAATAAGGAGAGGAAGAACTGACTTAGGTAGCGATTGATCGTAGCGCTTTTGCCATCGAAATTGTTGATCAGCACGACGGTCGTGTAAAGTTTGCCGTTGTGTTGGAAATATCCCGCATAACATCTGACGCGGCTCATACTTCCGCTTTTCAACCATCCTTTTCCTTCCAACGTAGTGCCTTTCAAAAAGTTACGCACACTGCCGGCTTGTCCGACGGCTGGGATGGAATGCTTGTAGACATCCGCATGTTTGGATTGGTTGTTCATGTAAACCAATATTTTTTGCAAGGTCTGTGCCGAGATTTTGTCGGCAAGAGAAAGTCCACTGCCGTCGTACATAATGCAATCAGACAAGTCAATACCACGCTTTTTCCAAAAACTGTTCAATACACGGATGCCACGTTCGAATGAAGATACCGCTTCTTGTCGGTTGCCCTCATAGCGCAAACCGATGGTTTTCAGCAGGGCATCGGCAAATAAATTTTGGCTCACATGGTTGGTTTGGCGAACTATCTCCGACAAGGTGGGAGAGTAGGTCGTGGTCAGTGTCTTTCTTTCGCTGTTTTTCCATTCGCCGCCCTCTTGTAGAATACGGTAGCAAGAAGCTTTTCCGCCGGTTTCAATCCCCAATTTGGCTAATTCCTTTTGCAGATATTGTGCCAAATAAAGCGCAGGGTCGGGTATATCTCCTTTCACTTTGTAGTTCGCTTGCCCGGCCGGAACTGCGCCAAAAAGATATCGCTCTTGCACGAATGGCATTCCGACAATCAGGCAACTGTCTTTTCCTGTCTGCGCTTTCAAATAGTTGTGGAAGGTGATGGGAACTTGCGGATCTGTACGAACGATGCGCGGTTGCCGCCCTGCTTCGCCACAATTCAAGTAGAGCGAGTAGGTGTTTTCGAAGACATTTACCCCATAGCTCCCCATGCCGTAGTAGCTCCCAAGGTCTTCATACACCCATTTCATGGCGATACCTTCATTGTCCAATATACTTTCATCTGCGATGATGCGCCCTTCAATTTTCTGAATGCCGGCTTTTTGTATGGCTTGTATCCATGCTTTCAAGAAGGCTGTTGCCTCTTGTCCGAAACGGGTGGAGCCCAATGTCGGGTCGCCGTGTCCTTTGATATACAGATTCCCTTTCAATACACCTTTGACAATATTGCCATCGTATTGAATGTCGGTGGGGTACCGATACCCTTCCCCCAACAGCTCGAGAGCGGTTGCTGTCGTAATCAACTTCATAACGGAGGCGGGTGTCATTCTTTGGTTGGCTTGATAGTTCACCAAATACTGTGAACTTCCGACCTCTTTTACGAGGCAACTCACCGAAGCAAGCTTCATCTCCGAATGGCTCATCAATTTCTTTAATGCAGCAGGCTCTTGGGCATTAATGGGGTTGGCGAAGCATCCGAGCCAAATTATGAAGAGGAGGTTCAGCCAGTGTATATTCAATGTGTCTTGTTTCATTTCATCATTTATAAAAACC
>CAVJQR010000031.1:0-4914 GCA_963651605.1 Agathobaculum sp. | reverse complement strand
GGAAGAATAATAGCGCAATTATGAAAAAGTTTCTCCCGAATGAACTACAGTTTTCTCCGTATAAAACTGCAGTTTTGTGCCGAGAAACTTTTTCGGAACTCCCTCTACTTTTTTTATTAGGTATAGGACTTTTTTTCAACAAGATAGGGGCTCTACTATTTTTATCACTACCTTTGCAAGTAAAGGTTGAATCATGATGTAAAAAAATAGTTGTTCTATGTTCGAAAAGCCGTTTACGTTCGATCGTGTTATCCGTATCTTCTTCAGTGTCTTGCTGATAGGGGCGGTATTTTATTTGCTCCTTTTGCTGAAGAATGTCCTGTTGCCGTTTTTGGTTGCCTGGTTGATGGCCTATATGTGTCACCCATTTGTCTGCTTTTTTCAGTATAAATTGAAGTTGAGGAGCCGGGTCCTGTCCATTTTAGCCGTTTTGTTGTGTGGCATCTTGCTTGTCTCGTTGTTGGTCATTATGGTTGTTCCTTCCATTACGGAGGAGACGCAACGGCTTGCGGCTTTGCTGAACAATCAAAATCCTGTGCAGGGATCGATTCCGTTCATTCCACAAAGTTGGTTGGAATACATCGAGCAACATATTGATATTCAAGCGATACGCGATCTTTTCAACCGTGACAATTGGCTGGATACCTTGAAGCAATTCGCTCCGAAGGCCTGGTCGCTGTTGACAAGTACTTTTTCTATTTTGTTGAGTGCGATGATTGCGTTTGTCATCTTCCTTTATTTTATCTTTATTTTATTGGATTATGAAAAGATTCTTGCCGGATGGGTCAAACTTATCCCGCGTCATTACCGTCCTTTCGTCAAAGGATTGGCAAGCGATGTTGAGAAAAGTATGAACTGCTATTTCCGTGGTCAGGCACTGATTGCTTTTTGTGTGGGTGTCCTGTTGGCGATCGGTTTTAAAATCATCAATTTCCCGCTTGCTATAACATTGGGGCTCTTTATTGGATTCTTGAATCTGATTCCCTATTTGCAGACGATAGGTTTGGTTCCTATGGCGCTTTTAGCTTTGTTGCGATCGGCAGAGGGTGAAAATTTCTGGGTGTTGTTTGGCCTTGCTTTGTTGGTGTTGTGCATTGTTCAAGCCATTCAGGATCTGTTTCTTACGCCACGTATCATGGGGAAAGTTATGGGCTTGAATCCGGCCATTATCTTATTGTCTCTTTCTGTGTGGGGAACTTTGCTTGGGTTCGTTGGCTTGATTGTTGCCTTACCCTTGACGACTCTTTGTGTTTCGTACTATAAGCGCTACGTTTTGCATGACGAAAGTCTTTTTTCAGAAGAGAAAGAGGAGGAGTAATTTACCTATATTCTATCCCCTTCCTCTTCGTGATATAGTTTAATGGGCTTCCAGCCAGTTGAGTCCTTCGCCATAGTCGGCGATCAACGGCACGCGGAGTTCCATCACATGTTCCATGCAATCGAGAACAATCGCCTTGACCTGCTCCAGCTCCTCTTTCCATACATTGAAGTTGAGTTCGTCGTGGACTTGCAGAATCATGCGACTTTTCAAGTGTTCTTCTTCGAAGCGTTGGTGGATATGTATCATTGCCAATTTGATAATATCGGCAGCACTTCCCTGAATTGGGGCATTGATGGCATTGCGTTCGGCATATCCCCTGACGATTGCATTGTGCGAATTGATATCCGGCAGGAAGCGTTTCCGCTTGAAGATCGTTTCCACATATCCCTTTTCCTTGGCGATTCGGATGCTTTCATCCATATATGCGCGAATTTGAGGGTAGGTTTTGAAGTAACTGTCAATCAATTCTTTTGCTTCCCCCCGAGGAATATTCAGCCGTTCGGCAAGTCCAAAGACGGAGATGCCGTAGATAATGCCGAAATTGGCCGTCTTGGCTTTCCGTCGCATATCAGATGTAACCTCTGAAGGCGCTATTCCGTAGATTTTAGCGGCCGTGGCAGCATGGATATCTTCTCCTTCACAGAATGCTTCAATCATGTGAGGATCGCCGCTTAAATGGGCCATAATGCGCAATTCTATCTGAGAATAATCAGCCGAGAAGAAGATGCAATCATCATTGTCTGCAATGAATGCTTTTCGGATTTCACGACCCAGTTCATCTCTTACCGGTATGTTTTGCAGATTCGGATTGGTGGAACTCAGCCGTCCTGTGGCTGTAACAGCCTGATTGTATGACGTATGAATCTTCCCGGTTTGAGGATTAATCAATTCCGGTAGCGCGTCAATGTAGGTACTTAACAGCTTTTTGATGCCGCGATAAGCTAAAAGTTTGTCGATGATCGGATGCTTTGAGCGCAATTTTTCCAAGACATCTTCGCTGGTGCTGTAGCCTCCGCTCTTTGTTTTCTTTGCTTTTGTGTCCAATTGTAACTTGTCGAACAAGACTTCACCTACTTGCCGTGTCGAATTGATGTTGAATTCACAGCCGGCAAGCTCGCGGATTTCCTTTTCCAACTCGGCCAATTGGTTTGTCAGTTCAAGAGAAGAGCTCTTAAGAGCGTCCGTGTCTACTTTTACACCGGTCGCTTCCATCTCTGCCAATACGTAGATCAGCGGCATTTCCATTTGATAGAAAAGATTGTCTACCCCTTCTTTCTGCAAAAGCGGTTCGAAGTAGTGTTTCAATTGAAGGGTGACATCTGCATCTTCGGCTGCATATTCTTTGATCTCTTCTAAGGGAACATCTCGCATAGAGCCTTGCTTTTTCCCTTTCGGGCCAATCAATTGCTCGATGGGAACGGGTTGATAGTGGAGATAGGTTTCCGCCAAATAGTCCATTCCATGCCGCAATTCCGGATTGAGCAGGTAATGGGCAATCATAGTATCGAAGAGGGGACCGCCAACTTTGACGTTGTATTTCCGCAATGCCAGGATATCAAATTTGATGTTTTGCCCGATTTTGAGAATTTTCTTGTCTTCTAAAACAACTTTAAACCGCACGAGGCTTTTCATAGCTGCCTCTTTTTCAGCAGGAACGGGTACATACCAGGCCTCGTGTTCTTGTATGGCAAACGACATTCCCACCAAGGGGGCATTCAAAGGATCCAATCCTTCTGTTTCCGTGTCGAAAGCAAAAGCTGTTTGGATGCTTAACAGTTTACATAATTCTTCCTGTTGCTCTGCTGTTTCGGCCACATGATACGTATGGGCCACGGTGTTGATGGAAGCAAGGGTTGTAGTAGGGGCGGGCTGTTCTTCCACGGTGGAAAACAAATCGAACTGAAGTGGAGTCGCAGAGGACTTTGACTCTGTCTTTGTTTCTCCGTTCAGTCGTTGGATGAGATTGCGGAATTCCAAATCGGTGAACAACTGAACTAATGTCTCTTTGTCCGGCTCTTTTTGCTTGCAAGCTTCGGCATCAAACGTAATGGGAACGTCTGTTTTGATCGTGGCCAGGAACTTTGAGAACTTTATTTGCTCAACGGCTCCCTCGATTTTCTTCTTCTGAGCGCCTTTCAGTTGATCCGTATGGGCCAATAAGTTCTCAATGCTACCGAATGTCTTCAATAGCTTTTGTGCCGTTATCTCGCCAATGCCTGGACAACCTGGGATATTATCGGCCGTATCACCCATTAATCCCAATATGTCTATGACCTGTTCAGTAGAAGAGATTTGATATTTTTCCAATATTTCCGGTACACCCAATACCTCATAGTCTCCTCCAAACTTGGGTCTATACATGAAGATATGTTGATCAACCAACTGTCCATAATCTTTGTCCGGGGTCATCATGAATACATCGAAGCCTTCCTTTTGAGCCTGTTTGGCAATGGTTCCGATAACATCATCCGCTTCATAATAAGGGACTTCCAGTATAGGAATATGATATGCCTCAATGATCTGCTTGATGATCGGCACGGATTGCCGGATTACCTCAGGCGTCTCTTCTCGTTGCGCTTTGTATGCTTCGAACGCTTCGTGACGAAATGTTGGGCCTTTCGGGTCGAATGCCACCGCCACATGTGTGGGTTGTTCCCGTTTCAATACATCTTCCATTGAATTGACGAAACCGAAAATGGCAGAAGTATTCATCCCTTTCGAGTTGATTCGCGGGTTTTTAATAAAAGCGTAATATGATCTGTAGATCAATGCATAAGCATCAATGAGAAATAGCTTCATTTTATTCATAATAAGTTGGGTAAATTCTTTAGCCTTCAAATATACTGTTTTTTGAAAATATCAGCAAACCCTAAATTGAGATTTGGCGATTACAATCATTTGTCTCAAGAACTTTCTTTGCTTTTTTCGCACAAATGAACCAATCTATAGGGAAATTTAGCATCATAAAATGAATGGCATCTAAATACTTTTGTTACTTTTGCAAATCATAGAAAGGAATATGATAGACAGAAGTAAAATAGAAGCACCGATAGCCGCTGAATTTGCGCGTTTCAACAGGGAGTTTGAGAGCTCTTTGCGAAGTGAAACTTGCCGATTGCAGGCAGCTATTGACACGATCTTGAAAGCAACCGGAAAACATATCCGCCCGTTGTTGGTGTTGTTGTCGGCAAAAGCGTGCGGAGCTGTAACAGAGAGTACTGTCAATTCAGCCGTTTTTCTTGAATTATTGCATACAGCGACACTCATTCATGACGATGTGGTGGATGAAACCTACGAACGGCGGGGCGTACCATCGTTGAATGCTATCTTTGACAATCGGGTGGCGGTGCTCACGGGTGATTATGTTCTTTCTACGGCGTTGATACGTTCCCTTCAAACAGGCGATTTGCGGATCATCGGAATTGTTTCCAATTTGGGAAGAGACCTTTCAGAAGGAGAAATCAAACAGATGGAAACGGCTGACGAGCAGATCTTGGACGAGGCATGTTATCTGCAAGTCATTTTCAAGAAAACGGCAACATTGCTTTCTGCATGTACGACCAATGGTGCCATTTCTTCGGGTTGTGATGATG
>CAVJQR010000030.1:11766-19225 GCA_963651605.1 Agathobaculum sp. | reverse complement strand
AAGCAAGATGATCACCAAGATGCCTATCCGATTGGCCGACATGGCTTTGCTCGATCTGGCCAACAAAACATCGTTTTGGGATATAGGTTTTTGTACGGGATCCATCTCGATCGAGGCAAAACTTCATTTCCCGAAATTGCAAATCACGGCATTTGAGGTGCGGCCGGAAGGCATTGAGCTGATGGCATTGAACACGAAAAAGTTTGGTGCTCCGGGCATTACTGCCGTGCATGGCGATTTTATGGAGATGGATTTGGCTTCTTTCCCGGCTCCGGATGCGGTCTTTATCGGAGGCCATAACGGGCAACTGATACCGATGATTGCACGGATCAAGTCCTATTTGAAGCCCGGAGGAGAAATCCTCTTCAACTCGGTCTCCGAAGAGAGTTTGAATTTGTTTAATGAAGGCGTCTCTAAGGCCGGAATGCAGGTGACACTCTCCACCCGAATGGCCGTCGATTCGTTTAATCCTATAGAAATACGTAAAGCACAATGAATACACCAAGTAGAAATATGACGGCAATATTTGTCATCTCGTCCGTCAGTTTGCCATTGGCTAAGCTGATTCAGCAAGAAACGGCGGACTGTGTGATCTATACCTTGGAAGAGCAGGAGGGATGTACGGCCGTTTCTTCCTTTTTCTCCGTAATGAACGACCATTTTCAAGAATGGAAACAGGTCATTTTCTTCGGAGCCATGGGGATTTGTGTCCGAATGATTTCCCCTTGCCTGAAGAACAAATATGTAGACCCGGCCGTGATCTGTATCGACAGTACCGGACGATTTGTCATACCTGTCGTATCCGGTCATGTGGGAGGTGCCAACCAAATGGCAGAAAAAATAGCCCATATATTGGGAGCGGAGGCGATTGTGACAACGCAAAGTGACAACGAAGGGTTGTGGGCTTTGGATACAATGGCCAAGACCTACGGTTGGAAACAGGATCTTCATGGAGGGTCATTCAACCAACTGATTGCTACATTTGTGAATAAAAAGGCGGTAGCGCTGCTTTTGGAGGTGAAAGACAAAGGAACAGCTTACCTCGAACGGACATTACCCGCGCATGTTTCTTGCTTTTATCGCTATGAAGATATTCCGCAGGAGCAGTTTGAATTGCTGATTGCTGTGACTCCCCGCGTGTATTCTCCCTCGATTCCGGCCTTGTTCTATCGGCCGCGTGTCTTGTCGTTGGGCATAGGTTGCCGAAAACAATGCAAGGTGGATGGCATCGCCGAGCATATTGCCGACTATTTGTCGGAGGTTGGGCTTGCGAAGTCGTCAGTGGCGCATATTTGCACCATAGAGTTGAAGAAAGACGAGCCGTTGCTTTCCTCATTGGCTTCCTATTTTAAGGCAGATGTTCGTATCTTCTCTGCTGATTCCTTGAAAGATATAAAGGTGCCGAATCCATCGGAGAAGGCATTCGAGGTGACGGGCGTATATGGTGTGGCCGAGAGTTGTGCCATTTACAGCAGTGGCAATCCTTCGTTGATTATAGAAAAACAGAAAGGTTGCCTCCAGCCGGGAGCCGATTTTACGTTTGCCGTGGCAGAAGAGCATAGTGCCATACGTGAGGGGCATATCGAGATTATCGGTGCAGGGCCGGGGGATCCGGAGTTGATCTCCGTGCGCGGCAAAGAATTTCTGCAGCAAGCCGACTTGATTTTGTATGCCGGCAGTCTGGTGCCGATCGAACTCACTTACTATGCGAAACCCGAAGCGGTGGTGCGTAGTTCGGCCAGTATGAACTTGGAAGAGCAGTTTGAGCTGATGAAATCTTTCTATGACAGGGGATTGTTGGTGGCACGTCTGCATACGGGCGACCCCTGTATCTTCGGAGCTATTGAGGAGCAGATGGCCTATTTCGACCAATATCAGATGAGTTATCATATCACGCCGGGAATATCTTCTTTCCAAGCAGCTGCGGCAGCATTGCGATCGCAGTTTACCATCCCGGAGAAGGTGCAGACCATTATCCTTACCCGTGGAAAAGGAAGGACTCCAATGCCGGAGCGGGAAGAGCTGCATAAGTTGGCCCAATCACAAAGCACCATGTGCATTTACTTGAGTGCAAGCATTGTAGAGGATGTACAGAAAGAACTGTTGCAAGCTTACCCTCCGGAGACACCGGTGGCGGCTTGCTACAAATTGACGTGGAAAGACGAACGGATTTATCGTGGACAATTGAAAGATTTGGCTTCTATCGTGCGAAGCAACAACTTGACATTGACCACATTGCTTGTCGTGGGAGATGCGATAGACAACCGACTGGGCGTTTCCCGTTTGTATGCTGACGAGTTTAAACATTTATTCAGAAAGTAATGATATTGGTGTTTGGGGGAACAACAGAAGGGCGGGCTTGCGTCAAAACATTGGATGAGGCGGGCTCGACTTTCTATTATTCTACGCGAGGATCGGAACAACAGATTGAAAGCAAGCACGGCATTCGGCTGACGGGTGCCATGGATCGGGAAGCGATGATCTCATTTTGCCGTGAAAAGGGTATTGGAATGGTGATCGATGCCGCCCATCCTTTTGCCGTCCGGTTGCATCAGACTGTGGCCGAGGTGGCGACTGTTTTGAAAATTCCCCACCTGCGTTATGAACGTTGTTTCCCGGCCTTGCACCCGAATGATATCCTTTGTGCTTCCTATGATGAGGCCATCGAAAAATTGGAGCAGGCAGCTATTCATTGTCTGTTGGCCTTGACAGGGGTTCAAACAATCAGGAACCTCAAACGTTATTGGGAAAAACATGATTGTTTTTTCCGAATATTGGAACGCGAGCAGTCCTATCAATTGGCAAAATCACAAGGCTTTCCGAAAGAACGTCTGAGAGGTTATGATCCCGACCAACCGATTACGGAGTTGATTCGCCAAGTTGGTGCGGATGCTGTTCTGACGAAAGAGAGCGGAGAGTCCGGAGGTTTTGTAGAAAAGGAGCAGGCTTGTTTGGAATCGGGCATTCCCTTGTTTGTTGTTCGTCGGCCGCTTTTGCCCCCATCATTTCGGATTGTGACAGGAAAATACGGACTTCGTCGGGCTGTCGAGCAGATCCTTCCCGCATTTTATCCGCTCCATAGCGGATTTACAACGGGATCATGTGCAACCGTGGCGGCGAAGGCGGCATTGTATGCCTTGTTGGGTAGGGACGTTCCTCGGGAGATGCCATTTACCTTGCCGGATGGAGAAGAGATGAGCATGCCGATCGAGCGGGCATGGGCTGAGGTGGATTGCGGCAAAGCCATTGTTCGAAAAGAGGCCGGCGACGACCCCGATATAACAGACGGTCACCTTGTTGCGGCTACGGTACGCTATACTACCGGGCCGGGCATCCGCTTCCTTCGAGGGGAAGGAGTGGGGCGCGTCACCTTGCCTGGCTTGGGTATTCCGGTAGGAGAGGCGGCCATTAATCGGGTTCCCCGCGAGATGATGAGCAAGGAACTGGCAGCCATTTACCCGGGAGGCTTGACGGTAGAGATTGCCGTACCCGACGGTGAACAGTTGGCACGGAACACTTTCAATCCGCGGTTAGGCATCGAAGGGGGCATTTCCATCATCGGTACCTCGGGCATTGTCACACCTTTTTCAGCAGAGGCTTTCGTGGATGCGATCAAACGTGAGATGGAAGTGGCGGTTGCGTTAAAGGTTTCGCGGATCGTATTGAACTCCGGTGCGAAGAGCGAGAAGTATATCAAGCAACTCTATCCCGACTTGCCGCAGCAAGCTTTTATCCATTTTGGCAATTTCATTGGAGACTCCTTGCAAGTGGCCGAAGCATTGGGTATCAAACAGGTGACATTAGGCATTATGTTGGGCAAGGCAGTGAAGTTGGCGGCCGGCAATTTGGATACACACAGTAAGAAGGTTACGCTGGACCGTGACTTCCTTTTTGCCGTGGCAAAAGAGGCAAATTGTTCGACAGAGGCGGAGACGGTTATCCAAGAACTGGTCTTGGCCCGCTCCTTGTGGGAGAGATTGTATGCCGCTGACCAGAAAAAATTCTTTACTTTACTGGTGGAAAAGGCGTATACTACTTGCCGTTGTGCTTATCCACGGGGAGAATTGACCCTGTTGTTGATCCATGAGAACGGTACCATTCCTTATGCTTTGACACGAGGATCGTCCGATTGAAGAATATACTCCAGCAAGGCTTCGATCGTGCTTACCTCTATTGTTTCATGTTCTGCCGAAGTATAGGCGTATCCTTGGGGATAGCAATGGATGAAATCGACAGATTTTATCTCTTTTTCTGCGCGGATACCATTTCTGAACAAGGCTTTTTGTACCATATGATAAGCCGCCCCTTCGCCCTCCAGTCGGATCTCCCGCTTGATGGGGGTAACTACTTTGAAGAGGCCGGTCTGCTGATCGAAGGCGATTCCTTTGCGGCTGAAGAAACTTTCCATCGTCCCGTCCAGCGAAAGGTCTTCAGGAGTGCCTATCTTCAGCCCCTGTTTTTTGTCCATCAACCACAGTTTGTCGGCAATTTGTAGGGCCAGCTCCAAATCATGTGTCGAGAGGAAGATGGTTTTGTTGTAGGTATGAGCCAACTTGTGCAGCAACTGCATGATCTCGACCTTGCTCGGATAATCCAAAAATGCGGTGGGTTCATCGAGAAAGATGATAGGTGTTTGCTGGGCCAATGCTTTGGCAATCATTACTTTTTGCCGTTCTCCGTCGCTCAAGGTATGCACCATCCGATGTCTTAATGCCTCGATACCCACCAATCGAAGCGAATCGGAGACAATCTCCAAGTCGCTTTTGCTCAGTGTCCCCCAGAAGCCGGTGTATGGACTTCGGCCCAATCCTGTCAGTTCGATGGCAGACATATTGCGGAGGTCGCACCGTTCGGTCAACACGACGCTGATGATTTGCGCCAGTTGCTTGTCTGTATAGTCGGAAAGGCGCTTTCCTTGGATGGATGTTTTCCCTGACAAGGCCGGCTGAAGTGCAGACAAAGTGCGGAGTAATGTCGATTTTCCGACACCGTTGGTGCCTAACAAACAGGTCAGCTCTCCGCTGAAGAGGGTGGCATTGACATCTTCCAGTACGACTCTCTGCTGATGTTTCCCAGGGTAGCCGATGGAGAGATGCTCCAGTTCGATGATCGCTTTTTTACTCATTCTTGTATTTCACTCCTTCGTTTGTTGAACAATACGGAAACAACCACCGGTGCACCGACCAACGCCGTTACGGAATTGATCGGCAAGGCTCCTTCGAAGCCCGGCAACCGCGCGATGAGGTTGCAAAGCAAGGCCAAGGCTGCGCCCATCAGTAGCGAGGTCGGCATCAAAATACGATGGTCGGACGTATGGAAGAGGGCACGGCAGAGGTGCGGAACGGCCAATCCCAAGAAGATGATCGGCCCACAATAGGCTGTAACCACGGCCGTTAGTATTCCGGCACTGCTGATAACCAGCAAGCGGGCCCGACGAATATTCAATCCTAAGTTGCGGGCATACGATTCGCCCAGCAGCAACAGGTTCAAAGTCTTCACCAATAAGAAGGAGAGGGGAAGGAGAATCACCATCAACAAGATGAACAAATACATCTGATCGCCCGATACGCGCGAGAAACTGCCAAGGCCCCAAATGACGTAGGCGCGGATGTCTTCCTCCAAACTGAAGAATTTCAGCACGCCGATGACCGCATTCGAGACATATCCGATCATGACTCCGATGATCAACAAGGTGACGTTTCCTTTTACTTTTTGCGAAACGTAGACGATCAGTGCCATGATCGAGAACGAACCGACGATAGCGGAAAAGGTCAATGCCACGTTGCCGATGATCCCGATTCGACTCAATGCTACACCTCCGATGCTGCCGGAGAGCAGAATGACGAATGCCACTCCCATGCTGGCCCCCGAGCTGATGCCCAACACCGACGGACCTGCCAGCGGATTGTGGAAGACCGTCTGCATCTGTAGTCCGCTGACAGCCAGTCCTGCGCCGGCAATCATAGCCGTGACCGCTTGAGGAATGCGCGATTTCCAGATGATGTTTTGCCAAATTTCCGACTCAGCCCCTGTTCCTAATATAATATTTCCCACCGCACGGAGAGGAATCCGTACGGAACCCAATAGCAGATTCATGCTGAACAATAGCAGGATCGCTACAAAAATCAATACTATATATAATTGGTAAGAGCGCTTCATCTCGGCAGTCTATTAGGGCAACATTTCGTAATAATGCGGTTGATAGTCGGCCAACATACCGGGATGGAACGCTTTGATCAGGTCGGAAAGCACCAATTCCGGCTCCATCGGCATGCTTTCATAGAAGGGCGACGTCCGCATGTTGCAGTAGATCACCTGCTTTTCCTTGAATGCCTTGAAGTCGGCATAGCGTGAATCCTCGTCTTTCAAGGCATCGTAGCTGAAGGTGCCCTGATAGCTGTTCACGATTCGCCAATAGTCGGCCTGGGCCGCTTGGCTGTAAACCGTCTCAAAATCGAGGTTGAGACCGCCCGAATGTTCATCGTCTTTCAAAAAATAGTCGGCTCCGGCATCCTCGATCAGTTGTGCCAGAAAACTTTTTCCACCGACGGCATACCAGTTGCTGCCGTGGATCTCGCCACTAAAGACGAGCGGACGCTCTTTGACATCCGCCACTAATTTCTTCAATTCATTGTAACGGTTGGCGATACCCTCAAACAGTTGGTTGGCCTTTTCCTCTTTCCCTGTCAGAAGACCAACGAACTTGATCCATTCTGCCTGGCCCAGAGGTGTCATCTCCTTGTATCCCAAGTGCGGAATCAATGGGATTCCTACCTCTTTCAATGCCTCGTATCCGCCCCGTTTGAAGGGAGAAATCAGGATGACATCGGGATTGGCGGCGATGATATCCTCGTTGTCGAAATTGCCCTCCATACCGATTTTCTTGATCTTCCCCGCCTTGATGCGTTCGTTGATCTCTTTGTTGAACAAATGGCGGGCACTGGTCAGCCCCGTGATGTAGTCGTATGCCTCCAGCTTGATGAAGTTGGAGAGCTGGAGTGACGTCATGCAGATCGTTTTTTGGATCGGTACGCGAATCACTTTATAGTCGCTTGGAATCTTGGCTCCCTCTTTTTCTTGCGCATTGTTCGAGACGAATGCGAAACGGTAGACCTCGGCCTCCTCGTTTTGCGGATCGCGAATATCGATCAGTCGGATATCCTCCGAAATATATTTTACTTGAAACCCTTTTGCATACTCCAACCGTACAGGTGCATTCTCCATGGTCGTGGCTGTTTCGGCAGACGTCATGCCCGATTCTTTCTGTTTGGAAGGGGACTGGCAAGCACAAAGGGTTATGAACATCAGCGTGAAAACGCTTGCAAATAACCTTTTCATAAAGCTTTTCATTTAATCCTTTGCAAATATACGTTTTTTGTTGGAATATGAAAGAGTGCATGAATAAATTCTCCGCCCTTTTTGAACTGCTTTGAGGCCGGCTTGTCATAACGCCTTATAT
>CAVJQR010000030.1:0-11756 GCA_963651605.1 Agathobaculum sp. | reverse complement strand
CTGTTCGACAGGCGATGACCAAACGATGCCGTCCGTGTGAAAAAAATCTAAAGATGAATTGGAAGGAAATAGAGCAGTTCTGAAAAAGTTTCTCGGCACCGAACTCCGGTTTTGTCCCGAGTAAACTGCAGTTTTGACCCGAATGAACTGCAGTTCTCTCGGGAGAAAACTGTTCAAGGCTATGGAGCTTTTTTTCGGCTCATGGTGGCTTTGTTTTGGAAAGAAGGCGATTGGACGTTGAAAAGCTCTTGTTGAATTGCCGCAAACCTATATGGATAACAAGCACCAATCCGCAGTTTTTCATTCTTTTCTTGCGGAACTTCAAAACAGTCGTTTATGGCTCGGAAAGTGGTTTTTGTTGGTTAAAAATGAAATTGTGGGCATTGATTCTTCCATTTGACGTTTCATAATAGCAAAAGATTATGTAAATTTGCATTTTAAAAATGAAGAAAAACGGATTATGTTTAAGGATAAAACGATTGTATATACCTCTGGAACATTCGATATGTTCCATTACAACCACTTGCGTATGATCAACTACGCAAGGAGTTTGGCGGATATCCTCATTGTGGGGGTCAGTACGGACGAGTTGGTCGCTTCCTACAAACCGAAACCGATCATTCCTTTCAATGAACGTTTGCAAATCATTGAAGCACTGAAGACTCCCGATATTGTGATCCCCCAGCATTCGTTGGACCATACCGAGATCGTCAAGAAACTGAATATTGATGCTTTTGTGGTGGGCGATGACTGGTATGGCAAGTACGACTATTTGAAAGAGTTGGGTGTGCAGGTCTTTTACTTCCCTTATGGAACGGGGGTATCATCCAGCAATCTGAAGAAAACGATTCACGACAGCTACGAGGCGAATCTGCGCTCGCAACGTCAGGCCAAGCCCGATTCGGTCAAGGATTTTACAGAAGAATAAAAGAGAACGGTATGGAAAAATATGCATTGATAACAGGCGGAACCAAAGGTATTGGCAAGGCGGTGGCCGAATGTTTGGCCGCGGCAGGTTACGATCTGCTGCTGACATACGCCACGGATGCTGCCACAAGCGAAGCAACCAAGCAACAGTTGGAGACGCGCTTTTCGGTTCATGTCGATACGTTGCAGGCGGATGCCTCTGATTTGAAAAGCATCGACCGTATCGCATCGCACCTCGAAGCCGCAAATAAGACCTTGGATGCCGTTATTTTGAATGCCGGAAGCACGTGCCGCGACCCGTTCGAGCAGTTGAAGTTCGAGGATTGGGAGCAGGTCTTCACCGTAAACGTCCATTACCCGGTCTTCCTTTTGCAGCGGATAGTGGGTCGCATCCGGCCGGAAAGCAGCGTTGTCTTTACTGGGTCGCTGATGGCAGTCGAGCCGCATTCGGTATCGTTGGCCTATGGCGTGACAAAGAGTGCCGTGCATAGCCTGGTGAAGAACCTGGTGAAATTCCTGGCACCGTATAAGGTGCGCGTCAATGGTGTGGCCCCCGGCTTTGTAGATACCGAATGGCAGAAGACAAAACCGGCTGAGATCCGGCGGAACATCGAGCGGAAAGTGTCGTTGGGCCGTTTCTGCGAGCCGGGCGAAGTGGCAGAAGTGTACAAAATGTTATTGGAAAACAGATATTTTAATGGAGAGATTGTCGTTATAGACGGCGGATACTCTTATAAATGATAAAGAAATGAGCGAGTTGAACAAAGAATACGAAGCCTCTCTGAAATCAATAGAGACGGAGAATTTTATTGACCGAATTTTTTACCGACCCATCGGGTTTCAGATTGCACGTGCTTTGCGGAATACGGGTGTGACGCCGAACATGATCACGATCATCTCTATTTTTGTGGGGGCGGCTACGGGCTTTTTCTTTTATCATAGCGACATTCGCTACAATATATATGGTATACTCTGTCTGGTGTTTGCCAATATCTTGGATTGTGTCGACGGGCAGTTGGCACGTCTGACGGGCATCAAGTCGAAGATCGGACGTATATTGGACGGTTTTGCGGGCGATATTTGGTTCACTTGCATTTATGTCGGTTTGGCATTGCGCTTGGCCAATGAGACGGGTACCTATCTTTTCTTCATTTTGGCGGTTCTTTCCGGAATGTCGCACTTGTTGCAAGCCAACATTACCGACTACTACAAGACGCTCCACCTCTATTTTATCAGCAAAGAGAAGGGAGCTGAATTCCAGTCGCTCGAGCAAGTGGTGGCACAGCATAAGGAGACGAAATACGGCGTGACGAAATTTTTCTATTTTCTCTATCGGTGGTATACCCTGATACAGGTGAAGGCTACCCCCATATTGCAGCAGATGTTGAGGAATCTGCATCAGAAATATGGCGATGATTTCCCGCAGGAGGTGCGCATTGATTTCCGTCGCGAGAGCAAAAAGTTGATGAAAGTGATCGATATGATGACCTTCAACGGCCGTACGATCATTATGTTTATCATCGTATTGTCGGGTCACGTGTGGATGTACTACCTGTATGAAATCATCATATTGAACGCGGTGTTGGTCTATTGTATGTGCCATCATGAATCTATTTGCAAATCATTCTTAAATCGATAAGGCAATGAAAGAGACGGTTGTGGATATTGATGATTTGAAAGAGTTGTCTCCTTTCTTCGGAACTGCCCTCGGACGGCTGATCGGCAAGGCAGCACTCAAGCTGTTTGGTGTCGAAAAGGTCAACCGCGTTCATAAAAACAGTTGCCAATGGCAAGGAGCTGCCTTTACTACGGCCTTGTTGAAGGATCCGGCGATCGATATCAAATATCGGTTGCATCATGCCGAGCGGTTGGAAAACCTGCCGGAAGGAGCTTTCATAACCGTGTCAAACCATCCGATCGGTTCGCTCGACGGCATCATGCTGATTGACATTATGGCTTCGCGCCGCCCTGATTTTAAGGTGATGGTGAACGGAATACTCTCAAAGATCGGAGCCATGAAGGATAATTTCATAGCCGTTCAGCCCGATACCAAGCATCAAGGGGGAAACAGTGAGAATATGTCGGGCGTGAAGATGTGTATCCGACAATTGAAAGAGGGACATCCTTTGGGATTCTTTCCGGCCGGTGCCATGTCTTTCTACGATAAAAAACAGAAAAGTGTGCGCGACTTGCCTTGGACACGCAGTGTGATTCGCTTGGTTCAGAAAGCAAACGTGCCGGTTTATCCCATCTATTTTGGATTCGTGAACTCGAAGTTTTTCTATTGGCTGGGCAATGTGAGCTGGCAGCTGCGCACCTTGCGGGTGATCCATGAGGTGTTCAACAAAAAAGGGCGCACGGTGGATGTCTATATTGGCGAACCCGTACCGGCAGAGACGATTCGTTCATTCAAGAGCGACGCTGAGCTGGGAAAATATTTGTACGATTTGACGTACGCTTGCAAGAATGATTGATTTTTTGTATCTTTGGATAGGAAATCTGTATTAGAGAAAAAATGAAGATAGATATTCAGCAAATAAAACAACGGTTCGGAATCATCGGTAACTGCGTTGGGTTGAACCGGGCGATCGATGTGGCTTTGCAAGTCGCACCTACCGATTTGTCTGTCTTGATTACCGGCGAAAGTGGAGTAGGTAAGGAGGTGTTTCCGCAGATTATTCATCAGAACAGCACGCGGAAGCATGGACAGTATATTGCTGTGAACTGCGGCGCTATCCCTGAAGGTACCATCGATTCGGAACTGTTCGGGCATGAAAAAGGATCTTTTACGGGTGCTTTGGCCGACAGAAAAGGATATTTTGAAGTGGCCGACGGGGGAACTATCTTTTTGGATGAAGCCGGCGAGCTGCCGTTGCCTACACAAGCGCGCCTGTTGCGCGTATTGGAGAGCGGCGAATTTATTAAAGTCGGATCCTCGAAAGTGCAAAAAACAAACGTTCGGATTGTGGCTGCCACCAATGTGGATCTGGTGAAAGCCGTAGCCGAAGGACGTTTTCGTGAAGATCTCTATTATCGTTTGAATACAGTGCCCATTCAGATTCCGCCATTGCGCGAACGGGCCGATGATATCGTGTTGTTGTTTCGGAAGTTTGCTGCCGACTGTGCCGACAAATATCGGATGCCGGCCATTCGGCTGGACGACGATGCACGGCGTTTGCTCTTGTCATATCGCTGGCCGGGTAACATCCGCGAACTGAAAAATGTGACGGAACGGATCTCGGTGATCGAAGAAAACCGTGAGATCACGGCCGATATCCTTCGGATTTATCTGCCCAATGCCAGCGTTCCGAAGTATCCTGTACTGGTCAATCACGAATCAGATCAGAAGAGTTTTGCCAACGAACGGGAGATTCTCTATCAGGTTCTGTTTGATATGCGCAAGGATGTCAACGATTTGAAGAAATTGGTGCACGATATTATAGGGGGCAATGTGACGACGGTCCCTGTGGATAAGGAGACAAACTATCCGTCACATATCCAGACACCCTTCGTACAGGAAGCCGTAACGGTAGAGGAGGACGAGTCGATGTCGCTCGAGGATGTCGAAAAAGATATGATTCGCAAGGCTTTGGAGCGGCATAAGGGAAAGAGAAAAGATGCGGCAGCCGATCTGAAAATCTCGGAACGTACGCTGTATAGAAAAATAAAAGAATACAATTTGGAGTAGGGTATGAAGCAAACGTGGAGCATATTATGGATGAGTCTGTTCGTGTTTTTGGTCGCAGCTTGTACCATCTCTTATAAATTCAATGGAGCTTCGATCGATTATTCGAAGGTGAAGACCATCACCATCAAGGACTTTCCCAACCAGGCACCGATGATTTATCCGCCATTGGCACAGCAGTTTACGGAGGAATTGAAGGATATTTATGTGCGTCAGACACGACTCTCGATGGTGCGTGACAATGGCGATTTGGAATTGGAAGGCGAGATAACGGGCTACGACTTGGCAGCACTTGCCGTAAAGGAAGACGCCTTGTCATCACGAACGAAGCTGACCATCACAGTGAAGGTGCGGTATTCCAACCGGACGAATGCCGACGAGGATTTCGAACAGACCTTCTCTGCGTACCGCGAGTTCGACAGCAGCCGTATGTTGCAAGATGTGCAGGATCAACTTTGTACGGAGATTGTCGAAGAGCTTGCCGACCAAATATATAATGCAACGGTAGCCAATTGGTAAGAGAACGGCATGGACGCTTTGGAATTAAGTCAATGTATTCAAAATCCTGAGGCCATCACAGCGAAACAGATCGATGGACTTCGTCGGATCATGGAAGCATACCCTGCTTTTCAAACAGTGAAGATGTTGTATCTGAAGGCGTTGTGGAATGCCAACGATGCATCTTTCCCGCAAGAATTGGAGAGGATTGCCATTGCACTTCCTGACCGTCGGCTGTTGTATGGCTTGATGACCGGCCAAGAGACGACAACGGAACCGGCAGAGAATAGTCGGCCGTCAAGCGGAAGTTCGTTTGATCTGATAGATGCTTTCTTGAACAAATCGGAGAATGCTCAGCCACAAACGAAAGAGATGGCGGATCTTGCCGGGCAATTGACTTATGAATCGTCGGCCTCTGTCGACTATTTACGGTGGCAATCGCAATCCGACACGGAAAAGAGTGGCGAACAACCAACCCTCTCTTCAGAGGAAGAGTCCGATTCGATGCCGTCTAAAGAGCCGGAAGCTGTAACGACACCGGCCATGAAACATCAGGATCTGATCGATTCTTTCCTGGAAAGTAAGACGGAAGAAAAAGGATTGGCATTGAATCATGAAAGCGAAGCGGACGAAAGTGCCGAGACGAGTCGGGAAGAGATTGCTATTCACTCGTTGGACAACTCTTTTTTTACCGAAACGCTGGCTAGGATTTACATCAAACAGAAGAGATATGACAAAGCTTTACAAATAATTAAAAACTTAAGCTTGAAATATCCGGAAAAAAATGTTTACTTTGCAGACCAAATTAGATTCTTGGAAAAATTGATTATTAACATTAAAAAATAAAATTAAAATGTACGTATTTATTTCTATCTTGATTTTGATTGCAGCAATCTTGTTGATCTTGATCGTATTGATCCAGAACTCTAAAGGTGGAGGATTGGCATCCGGCTTCTCTTCATCCAATCAGATCATGGGTGTGCGCAAGACTACTGACTTTTTGGAGAAGGCAACTTGGACATTGGCCGGTGTGGTTGTTGTATTAAGTATCATAATTACAGCTTTCATCCCTCACGCTGACCGCTCAGGTGCTCAGTCAGAAATCAAACAACAGGTTGAACAGGCTGTAACAATCGATCCGAATACTGTTTCTCCGAACTTCGGTAATGCTCAACAAGCTGAGCCGGCAGCAGCAGAAGAAGCTCCTGCTGCAACGGAAGAAAGCAACGATCAGAAATAAAACATTTCAAAATCATATCGTAAAAGAGGTCGCATCCGCAAGGGTGTGGCCTTTGTCGTTTTTAGGGCAAATCCGTAAAATAGGTAATAGAATCAGTAATATATATAAGGAAAATGGTTTCTATTTAGCTATATTTGCATAATAAAACTTTCTAATATGTTACGTAGGTTAAGAACGACATTAGCGATTGTCATTTTTTCATTGATCACACTCTTGTTCCTCGATTTCACGGGAACAATACACGGGTGGTTAGGTTGGCTGGCGAAAATACAGTTTCTGCCGGCAGTGTTAGCATTGAATGTTGGGGTGATTCTCTTCCTTCTATTGCTGACATGGCTCTTTGGCCGGGTTTATTGCTCGGTGATTTGTCCGCTGGGAATCTTCCAGGATGTGGTTTCATGGTTTAGTGGAAAACGGAAAAAGAAGCGCTATCGCTTCTCTTATTCACCGGCCAAATCATGGTTGCGCTATGGTATTTTGGCGCTTTTCATCTTGGCAATTGTGTTCGGAATCGGCTCGTTTGTGGAATTGTTAGCGCCCTATAGCGCATATGGTCGTATGGCTCAGAACCTGTTTGCCCCTATTTATGGTTGGGGAAACAATCTGTTGGCCTATTTGGCCGAGAGGGCTGACAGTTATACATTCTATGAACATGAGGTTTGGATTCGGACATTGCCTGTTTTTGCCGTTGCGGCAGTCACTTTTGTAGTGGTGGTTCTCTTGGCTTTCTTGAATGGACGTACCTATTGTAACACGATCTGTCCGGTAGGAACCGTATTGGGTTTTTTGTCGAAATATTCGTTGTTTTGTCCGACCATCGATACCAATAAATGCAATTCCTGCAGCCTTTGTGCTCGTCAGTGCAAGGCTTCCTGTATAGATTCCAAGAATCATCAGATTGATTATAGCCGTTGTGTGGCCTGTATGGACTGTATTGATAATTGCAAACACGGGGCTATTCACTACACGATGAGGAAGAAGAAAAGTGAAGTGCCTTCCCCTCGGCCGGCAACTTCCCATGAAGCGACAGCCAATGAAACAAATTCGCGCCGTGGTTTCTTGACGGGAGCGGGCATAGTACTGGGAACAGCTGTATTGAAGGCCCAAGAAAATAAGACAGTCGACGGTGGTTTGGCAGAAATCATCGACAAGAAAAAGCCGGTTCGTGCCACACCGATTGTTCCTCCTGGGGCAAAAAGTCTGAAGAACATGGCTTCGCATTGTACGGGTTGTCAGCTTTGTGTTTCCGTTTGTCCGAACAATGTATTGCGACCCTCTACCAATTTGAACACATTGATGCAGCCCGTGAGCTCATACGAACGAGGCTATTGCCGCCCCGAATGTACGAAATGTTCGGAGGTATGCCCGGCGGGTGCCATCTTGAAGATCACCACTGCCGAGAAATCATCCATCCAAATCGGCCATGCCGTATGGGTAAAAGAGCGTTGCGTCCCCTTGACCGATGGCCAGGAGTGCGGCAATTGTGCGAGACATTGCCCATCAGGAGCCATTACGATGGTATTGTCGGATCCGAACAATGAGGAATCGCCCAAGATTCCTGTCGTCAACGAAGAGCGTTGTATCGGATGTGGTGCATGCGAGAACCTTTGTCCTTCTCGCCCGTTGAGCGCCATTTATGTGGAAGGTCATGAAAATCATAAATTCATTTAAGCGAAGAAACGATGAAATCAAAAGAATATAAAGAAATCAATCGCCGAAGCTTTTTGAAAAGGCTGGGGGCGGGCACAGTTGCTTCCGCTGCCCTTATCGGTTGTGATTTGAAGAAAGGAGAGGAAACAACGGTCTTGGGAGAAATTCCTACCGACCAAATGACCTATCGTGTGAACCCGAAAACGGGCGACAAAGTCTCCATTTTAGGGTACGGATGCATGCGTTGGCCGACTGTAGGTGGCGGAAGTGTGCGCGATGGTGAAGACGAAATAGACCAAGAGACGGTAAACCGGATGGTGGACTTCGCCATCGAGCATGGCGTCAATTACTTCGATACGTCGCCCGCTTACTGTCGTGGAAAGTCGGAGCATGCGACAGGTGTTGCCCTTTCTCGCCATCCCCGCGACAAATATTTCATAGCTACGAAGTTATCCAACTTCGCCCCTACCACTTGGAGTCGGGAAGCTTCGTTGGCGATGTATCATAATTCCTTCAAGGAATTGCAGGTGGATTATATCGATTATCTGCTCCTTCATGGTATCGGTATGGGTAATGGCGAAGACGGCATGCCTGCCTTCAAAGCTCGTTATATCGACAATGGCATCTTGGACTTCCTTTTGGAAGAGCGGGAGAAGGGACATATTCGCAATTTGGGCTTCTCTTATCATGGCGATATCCGCGTGTTCGATTATCTTTTAGAGAACCATGACAAGTACAAATGGGATTTTGTCCAGATACAGATGAACTATTTGGACTGGAAACATGCCAAGGAGTTGAATCTTCGTAATACAAATGCCGAGTATCTCTACGCAGAATTGGAAAAAAGGAACATACCCGCTGTGATCATGGAACCGCTGTTGGGCGGACGTTTGTCGAAGGTTCATGATCATATCGTGGCACGTCTGAAGCAACAGGAGCCGAACCGCAGTGTGGCCTCTTGGGCATTCCGTTTCTGCGGTACCTATCCCGGGGTGATGACCGTCTTGAGTGGTATGACCTATATGGAGCATTTGCAAGACAACTTGCGCACATTCTGTCCGTTGAAGCCGTTGAAGCAAGAAGAGATCAACTTCCTCTTTGAGACGGCAGACTTGATGATGCAGTACCCGACTATCCCATGCAACGACTGTAAATATTGCATGCCTTGCCCGTACGGATTGGATATTCCCGGAATTTTGTTGCATTATAATAAATGTGTCAACGAAGGTAATGTGCCGGAAAGCCAGCAGGCTGAGAACTACCGCAAAGCACGCCAGGCTTTCTTGGTAGGCTACGACCGTTCCGTTCCCCGTCTTCGTCAGGCCGACCATTGCATTGGTTGCAAGCAATGTGTGGTTCATTGTCCGCAAAACATCGACATCCCTGCCCAAATGCAACGTATCGATAGCTTTGTGGAACACTTGAAGCAGGGGACATTGTAGAAGATAACAACATTATGAATAATCTATATTTGCTACTGTGACATTTTAGAGAAGTGGGACAAGGACTGATTCTCTCCGTGAGAGTTTCGGTCCTTTTTTTACAGCTGTCATCTTGTTGGGATGAAAGACAACGGAAAAATAATCGTAAACCTACGGCTTATCTGAAATGATAGAAACGAGAAAGCATAAAAAAAGGGGACCGATGTCGCATCGCTACCCCTCCCTAAAAAATTAAACGCCAAAACTAAATCTAAACAAAAAACACAAATAATGATAATAAATCTTTGCTATTTCTTATGCTCCTTCATGAACATCTTTCCGAATTTCATCTCTGCATCCCTGTATTTATAAAGCTTTGCAGGGGAAAGTATCCGAAGGAACTTCGTATAATACTCTTTTTCCAATTCTGCTTCTTTGATGCGTGACTCCAAACCACAGTTAATGGCTTCCAAATAGATCTTGTCGGAGATTTTCGCATCTTCCTTTTCCAATTTCCGAAGCTCTTTATATTTTTCTCTGCATCCCTTGCCGCATTCAAATTTTTTCCGCTGCAGCTCGTTGCAAAGAGGAATGAATTCAGCTGCTTCTTCTGGAGTCAATCCCATTTCGGCTGTAATGAAAGCCCCTTTCTTTGACTCGAAAGCTTCTAAATCGAACTTCTTGTTTTGTTTGGACTCTTGTGCTTCCACCGCTGTGATTTGCACTAATGAGAACATCGCAAATATATATATTATCGTTTTATTCATAGAAATATTTTGCTTAAACTTTGTTAATTTATAATATTTATTTATTCATCTCCCATTTCGTTCTGCAACAACGCGTCTGTATATTGCTCTTCCAGATACTGAAGATACTCGTTTTCGTTGCTTTCTGCCTCCCTCAGTGCATCATATGCGTTGCCCGATAGGTCGTTGCTGACCAGAAGTGAATCGGAAGGATCGGCAGCTGTGTCGGTTGATTCAATGAAAACGAGGGCTTTGAAGAAGATGGCCATCCCGGCGAACATCGCGGCCAGGTAGAGTAGTGGGCGGATTCTGTCCACCAATGTTACTTTTTCGGCAACGGGCATAGGCGTTTCTTCGGGGATCTGCTGCATGATGCGGTCCGTGAGTGTCTCGAAATAGTTGTCGGGAACACGGAAAGGATTCCCTTTCGGCATATCTTTTAGATTGTTATTTGGGGCTTCCATATGATTATTCCATTTGTTTTGTATCATTATGACTTGAATTAATTCAAAAAGTTTAATCTGCTATCGAAAAATTTTCTATACATTTTTAGTTAAATATTCTTCGATCTTCTTTACGGCATAGTGGTAGGAGGCTTTCAAGGCTCCTGTACTTGTTCCCACGATTTGCGATATCTCTTCATATGTCATATCATCAAAATATTTCATATTGAAGACGAGCCTTTGCTTGTCCGGCAGCCGGATGATGGCTTCCTGCAGTTTGCGCTGGATGTCATCGCCGCAAAAATACTCGTCGCTCCGCAACCGTTCCAACAGGTATACGTCGGCATCGTCCAGCGAGACCGAGGTCGTGGCCCGTTGTTTGTTTAGAAAGGTGATACATTCATTGATGGCTATCTTGAAGAGCCACGTGGATATTTTGGCTTCGCCACGGAAATATTCCAGGTTGCCCCATGCCTTCATGAACGTATTCTGCAGGATATCGTCTGCATCGTCATGGTTCAGCACCATTTTTCGAATTTGCCAATAAAGTTTTTCCCCATAAGCCGTCACGATCCGTGTGAAGACGTCCCGCCTTTGCTTGGGGTCAAGCAGTTGACCGGCCAACTCTTTGTCTAAATCTGTTTCCTGTTGCATGTACGTTTCTGATCAATAGTTGAACGTATTCCTCCCATTTCTTTGAAAAAACGCGTTGAGGACAATGCCATTGGTTAGGGCCGTAACGTTTGTCGCCACAAGGCCATAGCGGAAAAACGGCCCATGCCCATACGACTTTTCCCTCTTTTGTGAGGTCGTTGTGGCTGAAAACGGGCTTCCGCCAACATCCATTTCACAAGCATTGTTCCTCCATAATGAGAAAAATAATTTCGTGCTAAAATTAGCTAAATATTTGAGAAAAACGACAGATAAGAGCTGTTTTTTACGCTTTAATGCCGATTTTTTTTAACTTTGCTCACCGAAATATCAGTTATAATAAATAGCATGGCAAAACAAAAGGTTGTAATTTGTGAGGATTTGAAGGCTGATCTTCAATCCTTTTTGGACAATTTGATATATGATAAACTGTTCGTATTGACAGATACCAATACAGTAGAGAAATGTTTCCCGCTGGTGAATGAGGTGCCGGCA
>CAVJQR010000029.1:0-19472 GCA_963651605.1 Agathobaculum sp. | reverse complement strand
CAAAAGTATTGCAAACAACTGGCAATACCAAAAAGTGACTGCGAAGTGTTAAAAAATAAAAGCCCCTGAAAATCAGAGGCTTCTTCTTGGATGATTATAATTGCTAACGGTTGTTTCTAAGGGGTCACTTCCCAATACAAAAATGAGAAAATATGTTTCCCAGTACTTGATCGGTGGTTACTTCGCCGACGATATCCGACAGATGGAAGATGCATTCGCGGAGATCTTGCGAGACAAAGTCGCCGGAGAGGTTGGAGGCCAGCCCATCCTGTACGCGGTGGATGGCATCGAGGGCGCGGGTCAGGGCCTGGTAGTGGCGAAGGTTGCTGACGATCACGTCGCCCTGTCCGGCATCGGGTGCCGAGGCCGCTTCGACAAGCATTTCTTGGAGCCGTTCGATGTTCGTCTCCGCCTTGGCCGAGATGGCCACAAAGGGCTGCTGTTGCGGGAGGAGGGTGCTCCAATCCGGCTGTTCGTCCAGCAGATCGGCCTTGTTGAACACCATGATCAGCTGCTTGTCGGCGCATTGGGGGAATATCTTTCCGCCGATTTCCTCGATTTGCCGAGCCGCGTCGGTCGAGTCGATCATCCACAACACGATCGTTGCCTGCGCTATTTTCCGGAAGGTACGCTCGATGCCGAGGCTCTCGATCGTGTCGGTCGTATCGCGGATTCCCGCCGTGTCGATGAAGCGGTAGAGCTGTCCGGCCAGCGTGGCGGTGTCTTCAATCACGTCCCGTGTCGTCCCGTGGATGTCACTGACGATTGCCTTCTCTTCGTGCAGCAGCAGATTGAGCAGGGTCGACTTGCCCGCATTCGTCTCGCCGATGATGGCCACCGGGATGCCGTTTTTGATGGCATTTCCCGTTTTGAACGACCCGGCCAGGCGGGAGATGACCCGTTCGATCTCGGCCGCCAATGCTTTCAGCTCCGTGCGGTCGGCAAATTCCAGCTCTTCATGGTCGCCGAAATCGAGCTCCAACTCCATGAGCGAGGTGATCTTCAGCAACTGTTCGCGCAGGGCTTTCAGCTCGCGGCTGAACCCTCCGCGCATCTGATTCAGCGCCAGGCGATGCTGCCCGGCCGAGGTCGAGGCGATCAGATCCGCCACGGCCTCCGCCTGGCTCAGGTCCATCTTCCCGTTGAGGAAGGCCCGTTGTGTATATTCGCCCGGCAGCGCCATCCGGCACCCCGCCGCCATGAGCAGTTGCAGAATGCGTTGCTGGATATAGAGTGAGCCATGACAGGTGATTTCCACTGTGTCTTCGCCCGTGAAGGAGTGGGGTGCGCGGAAGATGGCCGCCACCACATCGTCGACCGTTTCGCTCTCCGTGCGGATTGTTCCGTAGGTCAGCGAGTAGGCCGGCTGATCGGCCAGTTTTTTATCCTTCTTTTTGGCGTGGAAAAGGGTGTCGCAAATTGCAAAGGCTTCCGTTCCTGAGACACGGATCACGGCCACACCGCCTACGCCGGCTGCCGTCGAAATGGCACAAATGGTATCGTTTGTCATGATTTATTCTTTATACTGTAATCAAATTATAACTGCGGGTGCCGAGTCCGATTTTCTCGGCATGCTCCAGGCCCGCCTGCCAGTTGGTGTCGGGGTGGAGCAGATGGAATTTGTCTTTCCCCTCGAGGTGTTCGTGCGGGTGCTCTTTCGCCAGACAATTGTCCGATGTCAGGGCCGGGGCGTTGGTCACCAGATCGGCACAGGCCTGGTCCAATGCCACAGGATCGAACGAAGCCGCCATGCCCAAATCGGGAACAACCGCCGCGTCGTTGTGGTTCCAACAGTCGCACTCGGGGGATACGTTCATGATGAAGCTGATATGGAAATTGGGTTTGCCGAGCAGTACCGCCTTCGAGTACTCCGCAATCTTGTAGTTGAGCCGATCGGAGGTCTCGTCGCTTCCCAACACGGCCGCGTCATGCTGGCAGAGGGCCACGCACTGTCCGCACCCGACGCACTTCGAGTAGTCGATCTCGGCCTTATGATCGGCCGTCAGATGGAGCGCCTCGTGGTTGCAATGTTTCACGCAGACGTTACACCCTTTGCAATTTTTGGCGATGATTCGCGGCTGCGATGCCGAGTGCAGTTCCAACTTGCCGCCGACGCTGGCGCAACCCATGCCCAAGTTTTTCAGTGTGCCGCCGAATCCTGCCTGCTCGTGCCCCTTGAAGTGGGTCATGGTCAGGATGATATCGGCGTCGGCAATGGCGGATCCGATCTTCGGCGCCTTGCAATATTCGCCATCGATCTCGATCTCGCGGTATTCCGTCCCTTTCAGTCCGTCGGCAATGATCACGTCACATTGTGCCGAGATCGGGTTGAAGCCGTTCTCCATGGCGCTCCGCAGATGGTCGACGGCGTTCGAGCGGCGCCCGGAATAGAGCGTATTGCTGTCGGTCAGGAAAGGTTTCGCCCCTAAGCTGCGCAGCATGTTGGCTATCCGTGCGGCATAGTTGGGGCGGATATAGGCAAGGTTGCCCGGTTCGCCAAAATGGATTTTGATGGCTACGAATTGGTCTTTGAAATCGATTTGGGTGATTCCCGCCCGTCTCACCAGCCGCTCGAGCTTGTCCAACAGGTTGCTGGAGGGCGTGGTCCGTAGATTTGTAAAATAGACGTCTGACATATTTCCGGATTGTTTTATTGGTTATCTTTTACAAAGGTACGAAAAATTCGGTGGAATCGTAGCGGGAAGTAGGCAAAAGAGCCCTCTTTTTGAAAACTCTCTCCGCAAAGAAGGATAGTTCGTTCGGCATGAAACTATAGTTTTCTCCGCATGAAACTCCGGTTTGTTCGGCATGAAACAGACAGGAGTACGGGAGAAAAACCAATGTTAATGGGGTATTGTTTCCCATCGGATGGCGAACCGTCGGGCCGCCTGTCGCCATCAGCCGAGCCGGCTTCGGATATGTTGCCGGATGGCCTCCTCGTCGTCGGGGTGAAACCAAGCAATGTCGGTGTCCCGTTTGAACCAGGTCATCTGCTTGCGGGCGTAGACCCGGCTGTTGCGTTTGATGCGCTCTATGGCTTCGTCGAGGGTACATTTCCCGTCGAAATGGTCGAACAGCTCCTTGTAGCCCACCGTGTTGAGCGAATTGTACCGGCGGAAAGGCAAGACACGCCGCACTTCGTCGACCAGCCCATCGGCCACCATTTGGTCCACCCGTGCGTTGATCCGTTCGTAAAGCTCCTCGCGCTCGCGGCGCAATCCGATTTGGATGATGCGGAACGGGCGCTCTTTCTTGCGGTTGGTGCGGAACGACGAGTAGGGCAGTCCCGTCTGCCGGCAGATCTCGACGGCATGGATCACCCGTTTGTAGTTATGGCGGTCCACCTCGTCGTAATGGGTCGGGTCGGCCCGTCGTAGCTCTTCGAGGATTGGCTCCAGTCCGTTCGCCTCATACGCTTTCCAAAGTGCTTCGCGGATCTCCGGCCGTACGGTCGGTATGTCGTCTATTCCCTTTGTCACGGCGTCGATATACATCATGCTTCCACCCGTCATCACCACCTGCGGGTGGGTCGGGAAGAGCATTTCAAGCCGTGCGATGGCCTCTTGTTCGTATTGGCTTGCACTGTAATAGTCGGCCAGCCCCAACGTCCCTACGAAGAAATGGTCGACACGGGCCAACTGCTCCGGCGTGGGGGCGGCTGTCCCGATCGGGATCTCCCGGTAGAGTTGGCGCGAATCGGCCGAGAGGATAGGGGAGTGGAGCCATTCGGCAAGCCGCAGGCTCAGCTCCGTTTTCCCTACGCCCGTGGGGCCCAGCAAGACGATCAGTGCAGGCATTGTGCGAACCGTGGGTTAATAGCGGTCGTCGTATGGGTTATCCATCGGTCCGCCGTCCAATCCTTCGAATCCGTCGCGGTCCAGCTCGTCGATGTCATACTGCGAGTCGCCGTAGAAATTCTCGTCCACATCGCCGACCGTTGTCTGCTTGGTTTCGAATGCTTCGAGCGAGAGGATCTGCTGCGGTGCTTCACCTTTCGACTTGGTGCAGACGGCCTTGTCGAGCGATTTGTTGGGGATTATCTCGCGCAGCTCCATGAAGAGGGCGCGTTCGGTCATATAGTCGAAGACGAAAAGCAGCTTCTGGTGTTCGTCGGTCAGCAGTTCGTCGAGGTGCGTATCCTCCATGATGTAACTGTCCACGTCCGACGATGTATCCATCTCGACCAAGGTGATTTCCGTCTCCTTGCTCCAGTCGTCATCGCAAATGAAGAACGATGTCATCTGATCTTTCGTGAAGTTGACAGAATCGAGGATGGCATCTTGCAATTCAAGGAAGGTAGCCTCCGAATCGATTTGGATCTCCCGCTTGAAATTGTCCACTTCGTCTGATAAAATCAAAAATCTAAATACCATAATTGTTCGTTTTTGTATGGGTCAAAAGTAATAAAAAATATTGAAATGCAATAGGTCTCTCTGTTTTTATCTTTTTACGAAATTTCCGCATTCCTCTCTATCAGCCACTTTTGTGCCCCCGTTTCCGCCCGAAACTTCCTGCTTTTCGGGGAAAGAGGGCGCGGCTTCCCCCGCTTTCGTTCAGGCTTGTTGCAGCCACGATGAGAGGGCGACGAGCGGAATGTTCTCCATCCATCCCTGATCGGTGTAGCCCTGCATGGAAAAACGGGCGCCTTTCAGTTCGGGGTGCTCTTTGATGAATTGGGCCAACGAGCGGGAGCGCACATTCTTCTCTGCTTTCACTTCGACGGGAATGACGCGGCCGGCATGCTGCAACACGAAATCTATCTCGGCCGGCGTCTTGGCGTTGCTCCAGTAGTAGGGCGATAATTGGGCAGCCTTCAGCTGTTGCAGGACATATTGCTCCGTGAATGCCCCTTTGAACTCCGCGAAGACATTGTCGCCAACGAGCATTTGATTGGCGGGTGCATCGGCCATGCATGCCAGCAAACCACAGTCGAGCAGGAAGAGTTTGAAGGCATCGGCATCCTCATAGAACTTGAGGGGCATCTTGGGCTCTTTGATGCGGTTCACCTTGTATACGATACCGGCATCGAGCAGCCATTGCAATGCCATTTCAAAGTCCTTGGCGCGTGCTCCTTTTCGGATGGCGCCATAGATGAATTTCTTGTTTTCCTTTACCAGCTGCATGGGCAACGAGTCAAGCACTTGTCGTATGCGAGTCGATTCGGCAGTTGTTGTATGTTTGGAAATGTCGCGCCGGTATGCTTCAAGGATGGCTTGTTGTAGTTTTCTCACTTGGGCCAGATCGGCATTGGCGATGTATTTTGCGACCACTCCCGGCATGCCTCCTACATAATAATATTGACGAAGCAGTTCGGTCAGCTTGGGAAGCAGTACATCTGTCAAGGTCCACTCTTTCGTCTGTAGGAGTTCGACATAGCTCTCATTGCCCGTGGCCGTGAGAAATTCCTCGAAGTCCATGGGGTACATAGGGAGCATATCCACCTTTCCGACGGGGAACGATTCGCCCCGGCCCAGCGTCACGCCCAGCAACGACCCGGCCACCATGATGTGGTAGTCGGGGGCTTTTTCCTGAAAATACTTCAGACAGTGCAGTCCTCTCGGCGTTTCTTGTATCTCGTCGAGAATGACAAGGGTGTCTCCAGGGGTTATTTTGGTGCCGGTGATGGCCTGCAAGGTGAGCAGGATGCGGTCGATATCATAGTCGGCCGCAAAGAGTTGCTGCATTTCCGGCTCATCGTCGCAGTTGACATAGGCCACTTTTTCATATTCCTGTTTGCCGAAGTTTTGCATGATCCACGTCTTGCCTACCTGGCGCGCGCCGAGCAGGATGAGAGGCATTCGGTCCTTACTGTTTTTCCATTCTATAAGTTGTCTATATACCTTCCGCTTCATAATGGCTTGTCGTTTAATGATTTCTGCCGTAAAATTACACTTTTTCGATGATAAATCAAGCAGAAAACCACACTTTTTCGATGATAAAAAAGGTGACAAACCACACTTTTTCGAGGATAAGGTGGCGATATAGGTTGCGAATCAAGCGGTGATGCGGCCTTCGAAGTGGGGTGGAAAGGTGTAGCTTTTCTACGAATGCGACACCTTTTGCGGCGGTTGGGGGGTGTCGCATTCCTCTGTTTCTTTCGTGAAACGTTGCCTTTTCTCGGATGAATGCGCTATCTTTGGCGTGTAAAATACGAACGATGAGAAGAGGAACGATACATACATGGCCCGAGTTGATGGAGTATATCGACGAAATAGGCTTTTTGCCTTTGTTGGCGATGGGCATCGAAGGATGGTCGGCCGAGGCGGCAACGGACGAAGATGCGCAGTATACCGTCCTGCAAGATGGCGGATGGGAGTGGCCCCTGTGGGCATGGAAAGGCAGCATCCTGCAGGAGAGCGGCTGCGCCTACGGCAAGTTCATCGACCGCAAAGCCACCTTCATCAGCCGGGTATGGTGGCCCGATTTCTGCCACTACCGCCGCAGCGTATTTCCTTATCCCGAGGCCGGGAGCATTGAAGAGGGGATTCTCGAGACATTGAAGGAGGCCGGCCGCCTGCCGACGCGCGAATTGCGGGCGGCTTGCGGCTTCGACGGTCCGAAGATGCGGAGCAGGTTCGACGCCTATGTGACGCGCCTTGAGATGGGGGCCTACATCGTCACCGAAGATTTTGTCTATCCGCGCGACCGCCATGGCCGCGAATATGGATGGGGATGGTCGCTGCTGACCACCCCCGAGGCTCTGTTTGGCCGCTCCGAATGCCGTGCGCCGGGAACCCCCGAGGAGGCTCGCCGTCGGATCATGGCCCACTTCAAAGAGATCCTTCCCGGGGTGCCGGATCGTATCTGCAACCGGCTGATCAAATAGGGTATATCCTTCGCCAAAAAAGTTCCCGACCTTTTTTGAAAATCATCGGGAAGAAAAAAAGGATAGGTGCCCATGCTTTTCCGGGGGCGGCACGTCTGTCGTTGAGGAGCCGGCGACGGGCTATTCTACCAGCTCTTCGAAAAATTCCCGACCTACGCCGCAAAGCGGGCAAACCCACACGTCGGGGAGGTCTTCAAACGCTGTTCCGGGGGCAATGCATCCCTCAGGGTCGCCCACTTCGGGGTCGTAAACCCAGTCGCACATCGTGCATCTGTACTTTTTCATAGTCGTGTCGTTTATAAATGATACAATAATATATCCAATAAACAACGGCAGGCCGGAAAAGGTTCATCGGCGGTGTCCTTTCCCCTCGTTCTTGAAGGCGGCCGGGCGGCGGAAGAGTTTGTCGATCAAGTCGCGGCGCCCCATCTTCTGCAGTGTGCGGGTGATCTGCTGGCGGAACTCGGGTTTGTACCAGAAGAAGAACTGCCGTTGCGCCAGCTTCTGCTCTTTCGTATGTGCCGTATAGACCTTTTCGAGCGTATAGGGGTGATAGCCGGTGTAATACATCTCCGTGGCCAGCGTCATCGGTGTCGGGGTGAAATCCTGCACCTGCTCCAGTTGGAAGTGAAGCCCTTGGGTGATGACGGCCAGCTCGGCCATGTCCAGCTCCGTACATCCGGGGTGGCTCGAGATGAAGTAGGGGATCAGCTGCTGGTTCAGCCCATGCTGCCGGTTGATGCGGTCGAAGATGCGCTTGAACTGTCCGAACAGTTTGAACGACGGCTTTCGCATCTGCGTCAGCACCTCGTCTTCCGTATGCTCGGGGGCCACCTTCAAGCGGCCCGAAACATGGTGGGAAATTAACTCTTCGGTGTATTTTTCTGCCGCCTCGTTGAGTGCCTGATCGTCATAATGATGCATCAGCAGGTCGTAACGGACGCCGCTTCCGATGAAGGATTTTTTGATGCCCGGCAGGCGGTCGACCGACTTGTAGAGGTCGAGCAGCGGAGTATGGTCGGCGTTCAAGTTCTTGCATACCATCGGCGATATGCACGACGGTTTCTTGCAGACGGCACAGATGGCCGGGTTCTTCCCTTTCATGCGGTACATATTGGCCGACGGGCCGCCCAGATCGCTGAGATAACCCTTGAAATCGGACATCTCGGTGATCGCCTTTACCTCTCGCAAGATGGACTCTTTGCTGCGGGAGGCGATGAATTTTCCCTGGTGGGCGGAGATGGTACAGAAGGCACATCCGCCGAAACAGCCGCGGTGGATGTTGACCGAGAACTTGATCATCTCGTAGGCCGGTATCACCTTTCCCTTGTATTTCGGGTGGGGCAGACGCGTATAGGGCAGATCGAAGCTGGCGTCGATCTCGGCCTCCGTCATCGGGGGGTAGGGCGGATTCACCACGATCGTCGTATCTCCACACCGTTGCAGGATACGTTGTGCGTGCTGCTTGTTCGATTCCTCTTCGATATGACGGAAGTTCTTCGCCTGTTTCAGTTTATCTTTCAAGCACTCCTCGTGCGAGAAGAGCAGAATGTCCTCTTGGGTGGGCTGCACGGTCCGGTCGAGATAGACCGTCTGCGGGATGTCGCGGATCCGGTCGAAGGGTTCGCCCTGCTGCATGCGGTGCACCAGCTCGCGCATCGGATTCTCGCCCATGCCGTAGATCAGCAGGTCGGCGGGGCTGTCCATCAGGATGCCGGGGCGCAAACGGTCCTGCCAGTAATCGTAGTGGGTCAGGCGGCGGAGCGAAGCCTCGATACCTCCCAACACGACAGGCACGTCGGGGTAGAGCTCCTTCAGGATCTTCGTATAGACGATGCTCGGATAGTCCGGGCGCATGCCGGCACGGCGGTCGGGGGTAAAGGCATCGTCGCTGCGCAACCGTTTGTTGGCTGTGTAGTGGTTGATCATGGAATCCATCGCCCCGGCCGAGACCCCGAAGAAGAGACGCGGGCGGCCCAACTTCTTGAAGTCGCGATAGTCGCCCCGCCAGTCGGGTTGCGGCACGATCGCCACGCGCAACCCCTCGGCTTCGAGTGTGCGCCCGATCACGGCCCCGCCGAAGGAAGGGTGGTCGACATAGGCGTCTCCGTTGAACAAGATCACATCGAGATAGTCCCATCCGCGGGCTTCTACCTCCTTTTTGGTGGTAGGCAACCAATCCGTTAGCCTGTATTGTTTCATGTGCAAATCGCTATTAAAAAACCTCCGAGCCCCATCCTTTTTCTGCGCATGTGGGTGGGATAATGCCGACAAAGGTACGAAATAATCGTGAAATTTTGGTTATCTTTGCCGAGGGAGATCGCTCAAGGGGGGCTCTTTTCCCGCTTATCAACGGAACTATAAACGCTATAAACATGAAACATTTTGCAATTTTGGCCGGCTTGTTGTTGGCATTCGGCACGACAATGGGGGCACAGACAACGGAAAAGACAACGATCAAGGGCGGCAAAGGCAACCTGGCTGCCGTCATTCAGAAACCGAAAATGAAAGAGGGGGAGAAGGTGCGCGTGGCCATTATCTGCCATGGCTTCACGGGATACAAGGAAGAAACGCTGCTCTGCCACATTGCCGACAGTCTGCAGCAGGCCGGGATCGCCTCGATCCGCTTCGACTTCAACGGACATGGGGCGAGTGAAGGGACCCTGCAGGAGATGACCGTCCAAAACGAACTGGAGGATGCGCGCCGCGTCGTGGCCTATGCTTTGGAGCAACCGTGGGTGACGGACGTGAGCCTCGTCGGACATTCGCAGGGGGCGTGGTCAGCTCGATGCTCGCCGGCCAGCTGGGGCATGGCATCCGTGCCGTGGCTCTTTGTGCACCGGCCGCCGTCCTTCGCGAGGATGCCCTCCGCGGCGAACTGATGGGTACGACCTACGATCCGCAGAACATTCCGGAATATGTGGAGATCTTCGGCGGCAAGCGGGTCGGCCGCGCCTATTTCGAGGAGGCACAGACGCTTCCTATCTACGAGACGGCCGCCCGGTATGACGGCCCGGTGATCATCCTCCACGGAACGGCTGACCGCATTGTGCCCTATACCTTCGGCGAACGCTACCGACGCGAGTACAAAAACGGCGAGTTGGTGCTGATGCCCGGCGTGGATCATATGTTCGGCGGCGAGCAGAACAACTGCCGCGTAGCCGCCACAATCACCCGCTTTATGCTGGCGCACTGAGGGGGGCGATCCCATCGGTCGTAGAGGTTTTCCCCCAACGCAACACCTTCACTTTTTGGGGGTTCGTGCTTCTTTGAAAAGGTGGGCATGAATTGAAAAAATCGTGCCGACCTTTTCTGAAAACCATGCCGAACATTTTTGAAAATCATGCCGGGCTTTTTTCTGAGGGGGATGCAATGGCCTGTCGGGTGGCCGTCGTCTATACGGGCGGATTGGAAAGAGGGAAGGGCCTTGTGCGGCCGGTGAATGACGAGAGAATATAGGGTTTCCCTCACCGCATCCGGCAGGGATGGGGCGAGGGGAGGAGGCGTCAATGCTCGTGGTTGCACATCCGGCTGCGGTCGGCGGTGAATCCGTCGTTGCCGGCGGGCATGAATTTGCCGCGCTCCTGCAGGAATGCGACGAGTTCGGCGGCGGTCATATCCTCGGCCGAGCAGGTATAGAACCGTTCGTCGGGTCCAAACTTGGCGATAATGGCTTCGATCAACTCCTCGGCAGATGCATAGCTATTGCCGAACATCATCTCTAAAACTTCGTGTCCGTGTGTCATGTCTTTCTTTTTTTTCTGTTTGTTTGCGTTGCAAAGATAGTCATATTATAAAAAAACATGCCGAAACCCGGCATGTTTTCCTCCCTTTTTCGGGGACGGTCATTCGTGATAGTCCTTCAGCTGTTTCTGCAGTTCCTGGCGTGCGAAGAAGATGCGGCTCTTGACTGTTCCGAGGGGGAGGTTCATCTTCTCGGCTATTTCGCTGTATTTATATCCGCTGATGTACATCGAAAACGGCACTTTCTGTTCGTCGTTCAGCTGTTCGATGGCGCGCGAGATCTCCTGGATCCGGTACGAACCGTCGGGCGATCCGACCCCGGCATCGCCTGTAACGTCGAGGTTGTAGAGGTCCACGTTCTGGTCGACGATCGTCTGTGTGCGGACAATGCGGTGATAGTTGTTGATAAATATGTTGCGCATGACGGTCAGCACCCAGCCCTTGAAGTTGATGTTGTCTACATACTTCTCCTGATTGTCCAGCACCTTCAGCGTCGTGTCCTGCATCAAGTCTTGAGCGTCGTCCCGATTGGCGGTCAGCATGAGGGCGAAATTCATCATGTTTTCCTGCATGCCCAATAAATTCTTTTTGAATTGCAAAGCGTTCATGTTTGGATACTCAATTAAGTTAGACTTTTTGTTTTTTCTCGTTCCCTTCCCGGCCGGCTCCGATGCCGTTCGGAAAGTGAGACAAATATAATGAAAAAATCGCCGGAATCCTATTGATTGTATTAATTAACAGATTATTACTTCCTTTATGTCCGTCTTAAAATTTCCCAAAATAAATTTATAACAACCCATTTTTCCCCGCTGTTTTGGTCTCTTTCTCTCTATTGTTGGTTTGCATGGCTCGGCCTGTTTTCTCGAAAAACAAAAAATGTTCAAAAAAAGCGTCCGTGCCGGTGCCTCGGAAAGGTTTACAGCGGCTCCAAATGGTTGTCGCGGTTTTGCAAATATTCAGGATTGGCCTTGTAGTAGAAGTGTTGCTCTTTCCAGACATATTCCAGGGCGCCGATGCTCATCAGGTCGCTGAGGATCTGCCGCGCCTCGAAGCTGCGGATGTGGGCCAGTTTGCAGAATTGCCCCAAACTGATGTAGGGTTGCGCGCGGAGGTAGTCGATCAGCTGCTCGACCGGCTCGGTGAGTTGCAGCAGGGTGCCCTTGTTCGAGCGCGCCTTTGCCCAGGCTTGCGTCAGGACGCCGTTGGCCAGGATGTTTTCGTCGGCCACGCGGATGTAAGCCTTGAAGGCTCCTTCGGGGTCGGTGGCGAGGTAGGGGCGTTCGTTGCCCGGCTCGATGTCGATCTCGAGCACGCATTTCCCGTTGACGTCCCAGTGTTTGGCCGTGAAAGCCACTTGCGGCTTCGTGTAGAGTTGCGAGGCTGCTTCGATCATGTAGTACTCCTCGTCGCTTCTGATGCCCGAGATGTGTCCGTTGTCTTTGACGCCGATCAGCAGGCGGCCGCCGTCGGTATTGGCAAAGGCACTCAGCGTACGGGCGATTTTCTTGCTGTCGCTGACCTCGAACTTAAAGTCCTGTTGCTGATGCTCTCCCTGAGCGATCAGTTCTTCTAACGGATGCATTTTCATTATTTGCCTTTCAATTTGTGCGCAAAAATAAAATAAATCTGTAACTTTGTCAATGCCTTGGCGCGCGAAGGGCGCGGGGTTGTGATCTAATATCCGGAAATAGAACTTATAAGATAAGAAGAAAATGTCAGACATTCCTGTTTTGATTTCAGATTTGGCCGTGATTTTGATATGTGCCGGCCTCGTAACGCTATTGTTCAAGTGGCTGAAGCAGCCCGTAGTTTTGGGTTATATTGTAGCCGGCATCCTCAGCGGGCCGGTCTGCAAGTACACACCGACCGTGATGGATTCCGGCAGCATCGAGACATGGTCCGAGATCGGAGTGATCTTTTTGCTGTTTACGTTGGGGTTGGATTTCAGCTTCAAGAAGTTGGTTAAAGTGGGCGGTACGGCCGTTATCGCCGCCATAACGGTGGTGCTCGGCATGATGTTTGTCGGCTATGCCACCGGCCTTGCCCTGGGGTGGGGCTCGATGAACTCCCTGTTCCTCGGCGGCATGTTGTCCATGTCGTCCACGACGATCATCTATAAAGCGTTTGACGATATGGGTTTGCGCAATCAGAAATTCTCCGGCGTGGTGTTGGGCATCCTGGTGGTCGAGGACCTTTTTGCCGTCTTGATGATGGTTTTGCTTTCGACCTTGGCCGTGAGCAAGCACGTTGAGGGCGCCGAGATGCTGAGCAGTGTCATGCGGCTGGGGCTTTTCCTGGTGTTCTGCTTCATTGTCGGCATATACCTTGTCCCCTCGTTGCTCCATCTTTGCCGGAAATATCTGAACGACGAGACGCTGCTGGTGGTCAGTCTCGGGCTCTGCCTGACGATGGTGATGATCGCCGTATTCGCCGGTTTCTCGTCTGCCCTGGGTGCTTTCATCATGGGCTCCCTCTTGGCCGAGACGGTCGAAGCCGAGCGTATCGAGCGGTTGGTGAAGCCGGTCAAGGACCTCTTCGGGGCCGTCTTCTTCGTCTCGGTCGGCATGATGATCGACCCTCAGATGCTGTGGGAATATAAGATTCCGATCCTGCTCCTGACCCTCATCGTGATGGTGGGGCAGATCTCCTTCGGCACGTTCGGAGTGTTCCTCTCCGGCCAGCCGATGAAGGTAGCGGTGCAGTCGGGCTTCTCGTTGGCGCAGATCGGCGAGTTTGCCTTCATCCTGGCGGCTCTGGGCCAGTCGCTGAAGGTGACGGACCAGTTTCTGTATCCCATCGTGGTGGCCGTCTCCGTCATCACCACCTTCTTCACGCCCTATATGATCCGTTTCTCCGAACCGGCCTACAACTGGCTGAACGAGCGGACACCGTTGCGGGTGCGCCGTATCTTGATGCACTACTCTTCCGGCTCGACAACGATCCGACAGAAGAGTGCCTGGAACAAATTGCTGAAGGCATTGGCCGGCATCGTGGGCATCTATGCCTCCGTTACGTTCGTCCTCATATTCGTTTGGCTGAAATATGTCTCTCCGCTGATCACGAACAACATCCACGGTTGGTGGGGGAATATCCTCTCGTTGGTGATTATCTTGGCATTGATCTCGCCGCTGTTGCGCGCCATCATGATGAAGAAAAACCGCTCGGTCGAATTCCGGCAGTTGTGGCACGACCGTAAAATCAACCGCGGGCCGCTCGTCTCGCTCATCTTGCTTCGTATCATCCTGTGCGTCATCCTGGTCATGATCCCGGTGGTGCGCCTGCTGAATACGGCCGTGGGCTATATGTGGGTGTTCGCCGCGTTGACCGTTATCACCATCATCTTCTCGAAGAAGCTGAAGAAACACTCCATCCTGATGGAGCGCCACTTCCTCTCGAACCTGACGGCCCGCGAGATGGATGCCGCCAAACACTCGACCATCCGGCAGAGCTTCGCCAACCATATCCTGGAGCGTGACCTCCACCTGGCCGATTTCGAGGTGCGGCAGAACTCGCCGAGCGTCGGCAAACGGTTGCGCGATCTCGACTTCCGCAAGATCTGCAATGTCAATGTCGTGACGATCGTCCGCGGCGATCGCCGCATCAATATCCCGGGTGGCGACGAACGCCTCTATCCGTTCGACAAGATCGTGGTGGTGGGTGCCGATTCCGACCTGGAGCATTTCCGTACCTATATCGAAGAGAAGTATGAAGACTACCAGAAACAGGTGCACGAAGCGGCCGGGACGGTCAGCATCGAACAGTTTCAGGTCACTGCCGACTCGGGGCTGGTGGGCCATTCCATCCGCGAGTCGGGCATCCGCGAGCGGGCCGAATGCCTCGTGATCGGTATCGAACGCGGCAATTGCTCGCTGAAGAATCCGGACCCGACCACCTGCTTCGAAGAGGGCGACCTGGTGTGGATCGTCGGAGAGCGCAAGAATATGTTGCTGTTGAGTGAAGGAAAAATAGCATAATAATGTCAGATATGGAAAAAATGAAGTTTATGGGTATTATCCCGGCCCGCTACGCTTCGACGCGTTTCCCGGGCAAACCCTTGGCCTTGCTGGGCGGCCAACCCATGATCCGGCGCGTCTATGAGCAGGTCGTAGGGGCCGTCGATGCCGTTTGTGTGGCAACAGACGACGAACGGATCGAGGCGGCCGTCAAGGCGTTCGGCGGAAATGTGGTGATGACCTCGGCCAACCACCGCAGCGGCACCGACCGCTGCCGCGAAGCTTACGAGAAGGTGGGCAACGGCTACGATGTCGTGATCAATATCCAGGGCGACGAGCCCTTTATCCATCCCGAACAGATCGAGACGATCAAGGCCTGTTTCGATGCGCCCGAGGTGGAGATCGCCACGCTGGTGAAGCCCTTTGCGGCCGACGGCGACTTCGAAAAGACGCTGTTCAACCCCAATTCGCCCAAGGTGGTGGTCAACAAACGGATGGAGGCCATGTACTTCAGCCGTTCGATCGTGCCTTATATCCGCGGAAAGAAGTATACCGAGTGGCTTTCGGCCCACCTCTTCTACAAGCATATCGGCATGTATGCCTACCGGGCAGACGTGCTGAAAGAGATCACCGACCTGCCGCCTTCGTCGCTCGAGATGGCGGAGAGCCTCGAGCAGCTGCGCTGGCTGGAGAACGGCTATCGGATCAAGGTGGGCATCACCGAGCAGGAAACGATCGGCATCGACACGCCCGAGGACCTGGAACGTGCCAATGCGCTGTTCGAAAACCGCTGACCCATCAGGACGGAATGAAAAGAGAAAAGGCGAATGGTAGGGCCTCGGACGGGCCGTCCGTCCGCCTTTTTTTGTCGTCTTCTTCGGGGCGGGGCCGGCTGTTCTCTGCCGTTCGCCGCGCCACGTCCTGTGGCTTTTATAAAAATGCCGGGGGGATGTACGAAATTCCCCTTTGTCATTGATTCTCCTTGTTTATCAGGTTGACAACGCTTTTCAAATCGTTGTAGTTGTCGAGCCGCCGGCGGTTGATGGCGTAACCCTTGATGAGGTATTGCTTGAGGATGGCGTTGGCCCATCGTCTGAAAGCAACGCCCTGTTGGCTCTTGACCCGGTAGCCGACGGAGATGATAACGTCGAGATTGTAGATTCGGGTGGGGCGATACCTATATTGAGTATTATGCAAAATTTGCATATTACTCTCTTCCGTCACCTCTTTCTCTCTGAAAGCATTGGTTATATGTCTGGCAATAACCGACTGGTCTTTGCCAAACAGCGCTGCCATTTGGCTTTGTGTGAGCCACACCGTATCGTTTTCCAGCTTCACGTTCAACTCTATAGTGCCGTCTGCCGAGCGGTAGATCTCAATTTTGTTTTCGTTCATGTTCATAGTTGTAGGTTTCTGGCGCAAGTTGGTAAAAATAAATGGGATGGCCAAATTTCCGGCCCGTTCTTTTGGAAGTTGTTTTCCCGTTTGCGAAAACGGGAAGCCGCCCCGTCCGTGAGGAAGAAAGAGGGCAGGGCGGGGCGCGACGCTCCCCATGTCGGCGGTCGGACGCGGGGGGCGGGGTCGGGTTTCTCGGGCATGAAACTGCAGTTTGTTCGGCATGAAACTGCTGTTCGTTCGGCATGAAACTCGGGTGAACAGGTCATGAAAACAACCGCCCCACAGCATCGCGGCGGAGATTGCCGGGCGGCTATGGGGCGGTTGGTGCATCGGCCTGTTCGGATCGGCAGGCGGGGCGGTGTCGTTTACCACTTGTAGTTGAAACCGAAGCTCAGCAACTCGTTGATCTGAAGGAACGAGTTGAGCTCTTCGCTCTTCGCCACACCATCGTCGTAGCGCAGGTTGAGCGTGATGTTGGTCGAGAAGAAACGGCTCCAGGCAAATGAGAAGCGGTTTTCCCACTCGCCTTCGATACGTTTGTAGTTCGTGTTGTAGTAGAAACGCGAATACCAGCTGACGTTCTTGCTCATCTGGAAGTTGAGCGTGGCGTTGATCGTCGAACCGAACTGGTTCTCGAGAGTCGGGTACTCGTCCGTGTCCACCTTCTTCTTGAAGTGCTTGCTCAGGTTGATCTTGTCGTCGATCGTATGGCGGAACGTATAGGCCAACGGTGCGATATTGGCACTGAAGGTCAGCGTCTTGTACTTGTTCTTGAACTTCTTGTTGAGGTCATATTTCATACCGACACCGACATTGACGCTGTAGGGCGAGAGGAATCCGGCCTGCCGCACATCCGAGTTTTCGGCATAACTGCTCAGCAACTGTGTCTTGAACTCCATGTCCAACGTGTAATACCACTTCTGGAATGCCTTGTAACCGAAGTTGGAGTGCAGACGGAACACATCGTCGCTCACCTTGAAGCTGCGGAGCGTGTCGTTCGGGGCCGTGTAGAGCGTGTTCTTGATCTCCAGCTCGTTGGTCCATTGCACTTTGTTTTTGTTGTAGTCGTACTTGACATATTCGCGGTTGTTCAAGTTCAGCGAGCTGTTACCGCCCTTGTGCCAGTTGGGAGATACGTAGTTCTGTGCGAACTGGATCGAGCTTTCGAAGTGCGACTGCCAGTAGCGGCGTTCGGGAATGAACTTCTCCGGCGCCTCGACATCGTTGAAGTTGACGTCGTTCTTCACCTTCAGCGGCAGGTCTTCCTTGATGTTTTTCTTCACCACCTTGGCCTTGATCGTCTCTTTGGGCAGCATCTCTTGCGAGTAACGGTAGTAGAGCGGGTGGTTGGTTTCGACATATCGTTGCGCCAACTTCGCGCTCTTGTCTGCCCGGACATAGTCGGTAAAGATCGAGTCGGTGCTCATGAGCGGTTGCGGATGATAGGAGCCCTCCTCCGGCCGGCGGTCGTAGAAATTCATGTCGTCGGGCAGATAGTCGCCGGTGAAGACGATCGGCATGAACAAACGGTTGACGATCTGCTCCTTCCGTCGCGGGCGGTCATAGTCGGAGAGCGTCGGGTTGTGAAATTCGTTGACCAGCGCCACGGCCTCGGGCGACATCGTCAGCTCGTCCTTGACGAGATATTGCTGCACGCTCGACGACATTCTCTGCGGGACTGTATAGTCTTTGTTCAGCTCCTTCAGGCGGCTTCGCAGGTCGGGGAGCTCGCGCTCGTCGACTGTCACCGCCGTGTCTTGGGCGGCAGTGTCGATGCCGACCGACTGCATCAGCTTTGTTTGTATCGGGGAATTGGTTTGGGCCATGGCCATAGGGCTGCCGCAGATACCGAGAAATACAGTTAATACACAGATTCTGTTCATTATTGTTTTCGATCAATTAAGTCCATCAATTACGAACCGGTCTAAACGGAAACCGGCTCTTTGTCCATTCCTACCTGACGCACGTGCGGACGGTCTGGCCGGCGGGCTTTGCGGGCCCCGAAAATCATCCCGGGCTTTGCGGGAAAAGATGCCGAACAATTTGTCTGTCGATGCCGATCTTTTTCCAAAACGATGCCGACCTTTTCGGGGGGCGGACGGTGGCCCTTCGGACAGCTTTCGCCGTTGCACGTCGCTTTCTAAACTGCAAATATACGGTTTTTGTTCCGATTTGCTGTCGCATTTCCCGTCAAAGATTGCGAAATGGCATGATTTTGAACGGAAACGGACCCCGTTTATTGTACGGAAAGTGGGCGGAAAGGAAGAAAACACGCCGTTTCTCCTGCCATAAAAATCCCCCGCACGGCCCTGATGGGGTGGGGGGGGATTTTCTTGCATAGAGCTTATTTACCATCTAATGCGGTTGCCTTTTTTGATTCGTGGCGGCAAACTTATGAGCTTTTGTCCTTTCGTTTCATATCCCGATTCCACGTCATTCATGAGTAGATGTTTCGTGATGGCAGAATGAAATTGTAGGGCATAAGCGAATCTCGTCTGTCGGTTTATGGCCGGAATTTTGCATTAGGATTCAGCTTTTTAATGAGTGGTCCGTATTTTTCAATCTCCTCATTGTTCATGTATCTGACATTTTTTGCATCGGCATGCAGATTTCCTTCGGTTGGAACTACATGTACATGCACCACACCTTTCATACAAGACTTATGCTCATGTCCCCAATCAAAATCGACAACAGCTTGTCGTTTTTCATAGATACGCAGTTGTTCTATCTCATGGTTGCCTTGATCGGATCGTTTTGCATAGGCAATAGAAGTGTTGGAGTATAACGGCAATGAGGAATGAAAAGCATCATCGTCTATTCGGGTCACCACTTTAGCGGTAATGTTATTTCCCGTAATCGGTTCGCCGACTTGATGGTAGAGGTATTCACTGAAACCTCCCTCCAGATTGTATTTCTTGAAACCTCCCATATTTAATCGTTATCGTAATTGCGGTTGTACCGAACAAAACTATAATCCGACTCGCGCAACCATTCCAATACCGTGATTTGTCTTGGAAAAGCAATGCATTGTGAAAGGTTGGTCTGCAATAGCTCGGACAATGTGTCGCATTCGTATTCGGCTACACTTCCATCTGCCTTTTGGCATCCGATAAGGTAGACGTCATAGTATTTGCGGATAAGGTAGATGCCATCATGGTTATCACGCTCGTAAACGAGAAGTTCGTTGGCAAATGCAGGTTCATATTGTTCTTTCTCTTCCAATTTGTGAAAGAAATTCTTTTCGGCCAAGGAGCGAAAAGCGTGTTTCATGTCGGCAAACAGTCTCAAGTCTGCCTCCGACAACCGGAAAGATATATTTTTCTCCATATGAATTTTCTTTTAATGGTTGAACTTTTCTATGAATGGCGGTATTCTCACGATGGGAATATCCAACCGGAGATCATAGGTGATGCCATAGGAAAATAGCATGTCCGGGTGCTTTCTCTTTACCATTTCCTGTACACAATAACAGACAATGGCACGTTCGGAATGCGATCTGTTGGTTCCCATGCCACCTACTGCAATGCATCCACCATCGGGCAACCCGTCAC
>CAVJQR010000028.1:0-19578 GCA_963651605.1 Agathobaculum sp. | reverse complement strand
GTGCGGGTGGGTGAGTGCTTGGCCGGGAGTATTCCGGCACACCTGTTCCCAAAACGGCCGGAAGCGATTGTCCGGCTGTCAACATGTCTTTTGTATCACGCCGATACCAGTCGAACGAAGCATTCAGGCGATTGTTCAAGAGGGTTACGTCAAATCCGAAGTCCGTCTGCGTCACGGTCTCCCAAGTAAAGGAGCCGCTCACCAATCCAGAGGGCGAAATAGCCACCGGCTTGGAACCTCCTAACAAGAAACCGTAGCTTGTATTCACGCCATAGCTCGGCAAATAGGGGAAGTTCCCCAAGTTGTCAACCACTTGATTGCCCAACGAACCCCAAGATACGCGAAACTTCAAGTCATCTATCCACGATTTGGCAGGAGAGAAAAATCCTTCTTCCGAAATACGCCAAGCGGCAGAGACAGAAGGGAAGAACGCATAGCGGTCTTCCTTGGCAAACTTGGACGATCCATCATAGCGGGTGTTAAACTCCAGCAGATAGCGTTGCTTGAAATTGTAGTTGAGACGTGCAAAGAAACCATTGATGGCCCAATGACTTTCCGAATAGCCTTGATTCTTTTCTCCAATAGCTTGGTTCAGAGCAGGATTGGCATCGTTGATCAATTCCCGTCGGCCGGCCCAGAAGTACTTCGTATGCTTATACTCTTGGTTGTAACCTGCCATGATCTTGAAGTTATGCGCCTCATTCCACGACTTCTCATAGCTGGCGAAAAAGTTAAGAGCCGTATAATAATCTTCGCTGTTTGTCATGGTTACACTGCTCGGATTCGTCCAAGGATAGTATCCCTCTGTTCCGGCCACTGCCGTATAATCATAGAAACGCTGCACATGTTGCTTCTGTCCTTTATTATAAAAATTGAACGTATAGTCGGCATTGAACTCAAACCCTTCGAACGGCGTGATGCGGAGTGCGCCCGTCATCCACAAGTCGTTCTGTTTATAGATACCATTACCGCCCTGGTCCTGGATTGCAATCGGGTTGGTATAACCTCCCTGTCCGGCATAGTAATGAACGCCATCGTCTTGATAAATTCTTCCGCCCGAACTGACAATATCCGATTGGTTGATGGCGGGCGCACCATCTGACCGGTACAAACGCCCTGTATGGCCATGACGCACCGGCATCAACGGACTCAAGTCGTTTTTCATCATACCGCTATAACTCGAAATACCCGAGTAAGCCGTCGGGTTCATGGCCGTTGTACCGCCCGTCGGGTGGCGCTCTTTCGTATAGGTATGCATGATCTTGGCTGAAAAATTCAACCAATCTGTAACATCTGACGAAACATTGATGTTGGCATTGAACTTTTTGTAGAAGTCGTTTCCTACCCGCAACATACCGCCCACGTCATTGAAACCAAGCGAGGCATAATAGGTCGTCTTTTCCGAACCACCGTTCATGCTGATGTTGTACATCTGCGAGAAAGAGGTCTTGTACAACTCCTTGAACCAATCGGTATTACCGCAATATTCCCACTTGTTTTGGTTCACATCTTCATTGTAAAATTCAGGATAGGCATACGTTCCATTGTAATAGGCTCGGGCGTATTCGTAGATGGCATCGTTATAGTAATGACCGCTACCCCCACCATTTTGGTAAGCCAAATCCTTCATCTCCAAAAACTCTACCGAGTTGACATTGGTTACTCGAATGGCAGGCGATTGCCAATAGCCGCTGGCCGAAAACGAGATGGTTGGCTTTTGTGCTCTCTTTCCTTGCTTGGTAGTGATCAAGATAACGCCATAGGCTGCACGCGCTCCATAGATTGCTGCCGAAGCGGCATCCTTCAAAACGGAGATAGAAGCCACGTCGTCCGGATTGACAAGGTTGGCATCCATCTGAACATTGTCGACCAACACCAGCGGGCTACCGCCGTTCAAAGAGGTAGTACCTCGGATATTGAACGATGAGGATTGTCCGGGCGCACCACTGCCGACCGATACATTCAGGTTCGGAACGACACCTTGCAGACCTTGTCCGATGTTGGCAATCGGGCGATTCTCCAGCACGTCGCCTGCCACTTGTGCTACGGCACCCGTCAAATTGGCTCTTTTTTGCGTTCCATAACCTACTACAATTACATCTTCAAGCATTTGATGGTCTTCTTTCAATACGACATGTAGCGAACTTTGCCCCGTATAACGGACCTCATGCAACTCGTATCCGATGTAGGAGATCTGGAGTATGTCTCCTTTTTTCACACCATCCAATGTAAAGCTTCCGTCCATGGCGGAAACTGTGCCGTTCGTTGTTCCTTTCACAACAATCGATGCCCCAACGACAGCCCCGGAACTGTCATGAATGACTCCGGAGATTCGTTCATTCTGTTGGGTAATACTTGTTCCTTGCTTTAAAGGCGCGACCTCAGCAAGCGAAGCTATCGGTATTACCAACATACCCGATAGCAGTAACCGATTTAGTAATTTCGATTCTCTTTTCATAGTTAATAAATTAATAATTAAGGAAATAATGTTATGTCAAGGTTTTCATCTGTTGAGCAAAAAACATTGGCTTTGGCTCATAGATTTGGCGCATCTACACAATAATCATCAGATGCGCAAGATAAAATTTTTTCGTCTATTCACAATCACCCCCCCCCGAAATTTTTATATTTTTAACTAATTTCTCCCTTACTGCTATGCATCTCCATTATTCTCATTCTTCAGCTATAAAATCTATACTCCTATTAACGGCAAATACCCTCCATATTGTTCTCAAAAAAAGCTCGGCATCTTTTTCAAAAAAGGTCCCGATGATTTTTTCATTTCATGCCGAGCTTTTTTTGAAATGATGCCGAGCAATTTTATAATATTCCTATCTTTGTAAAAGAGAGGTGAAAAGCATGGCATATATCGATATTCATACACACAGACAATCAACGGAAATTCCGACTGAAACAGTCGCTTTCTGCAATTATATAGTAGAAAATGCAGAAGATTCGACGACCGGAACAATCGGCTTTGACGGCCTATATTCAGCCGGCATTCATCCGTGGTATATTCATGACAACGGCATCTGCCAGCTCAAGAAATTAGAAGAAATAGCCCGTCAACCAACTGTTTATATGATAGGCGAGGCCGGACTTGACAAGTTGATCGCCACCCCTCTTGCGATCCAAATAAAGATTTTCGAGGCGCAAGCAGCTTTGGCAGAGAGCTTGCAGAAGCCGTTGGTGATCCATTGTGTGAAGGCTTGGCAAGAACTATTCGAGGTACATCGCCGCTTCCGTCCAACCATGCCGTGGCTGATTCATGGCTTCCGTGGAAAAGGCGACCTGGCCCGGCAGCTTGTCCGCAAAGGATGCTACCTTTCGTTCGGTATACATTTTCATCCTGCATCCGTGCAAGCAGCCTGGCCCGACCGACTTTTTGCCGAGACAGACGAAGCGCCGGACTCCATCCGAACCATCTACCGGCAACTTTCTACGGCAATTGGTTGCCCACTCTCAGTGCTAACTGCTCAGATCGAATGCAATCTGAAAAATTTCATACAGAGAGACCACACATGCAAAAACGGATGAAACACACGATATTGAGATAAAAAAATCGACCCAACAAAACTGCTTTCATAGTAAAGAAATTGATATTTTTTCTCTATATTTGTATCGTCATTATTTATCTTGGAAACAAGGCTCGCATTCTTTAATTTATAACTTAACTAATTGTTCTATGGAGAGTACAGAACTTTACTTACTTTTTGGATCAATCATCTTGATCTTAAGTGTATTCGCCAGCAAGGCAGGATTCCGATTTGGATTACCTTCATTGCTTTTGTTTTTAGGAGTCGGTATGTTATTCGGCACCGACGGTTTCGGATTCGAATTCAATAATCCGCAGTTGACGCAAGTGATCGGCACATTGGCCTTAAGTATCATCTTGTTCTCGGGTGGTATGGACACCAAGATGGTAGAGATCAAGCCCGTCATCTCGCAAGGTGTTGTTTTGGCGACAGTAGGCGTCTTGGCCACGACCTTCATCACGGGCGGGTTTATCTATATGATATGCCACTATTCCTCCTTTTTTTCCACATTGACTTTCCCTGAATCACTTTTGTTGGCAGCCGTCATGTCGTCAACCGATTCGGCCTCCGTCTTTTCCATCCTTCGAAGCAAAAATGTTTACTTGAAAGAGAACTTGCGCCCGACCTTGGAGTTGGAAAGTGGTAGTAATGATCCGATGGCTTACTTGCTGACAATCATCTTGATTGCCTATATACAATCGGGCGGTATGAGCATTCCACAAGCAGCCCTGATGTTGGTTTTGCAGTTGGCAATCGGTGCTGTGGGTGGCTTCCTTTTGGGTAAAGTAACGGTTTGGGTCATCAATCTGATGAACAACAACAACAGTTCTCTCTATCCGATCATGGTGTTGGCCCTCTCATTCTTCATCTTCTCGGCTGTAACATTGTGTAAGGGTAATGGTTATTTGGCCGTTTACATTGCCGGTTTGGTATTCGGTAACTCGCGTATCGTTCACAAGAAAAGTATCGGAACCTTCCTTGATGGATTCACATGGCTGTGGCAAATCGTCATGTTCCTTGCGTTAGGTCTGTTGGTCAACCCACATGAATTGCTTCCGGTGACCCCTATCGGATTGGGAATTGGTATCTTTATGATATTAGTTGCACGTCCTGTCAGCGTTTTCCTCTCCTTGCTTCCGTATCGAAACTTCTCTTTCCGGGCAAGACTTTACATCTCTTGGGTCGGACTACGTGGGGCTGTGCCGATTATCTTCGCCACCTATCCGCTGATTGCCGGTATCGGACATGCCCAGCTTTTCTTTAATATCGTATTTTTCATTACCATCCTCTCGTTGCTTATCCAAGGAACAACTGTCACAGCTGTAGCCAAATTGTTGAATTTGACAGACAAGCCCGAAGCAGAGGATACCTTTGGCGTGGATTTGGGAGACGATATACGTAGTGCCATGAGCGAAATAAATATCACAGCCGATGTCTTGTCGCACGGAAACCGACTGATGGATATGGATTTACCAGACCATACTTTGGCTGTAATGGTAAAACGTCGTGATCACTACTTCATTCCCAAAGGGAACACTCCTTTGAAAGAACATGACAAACTGTTGGTAATTACCGACGATGATGCTTCGTTGCTTTCTGCTTATGAACGACTCGACATCAAAGAATATACATTGAAGAAATACTAATTAACCCCATAAAAAAACAGCACCGAGGAATCCTTGGTGCTGTTTTTATTTTAATGATAGATCAATTATTGGGCAATCTTCATGGTAAATCCACCGCCCGGTGCCAAATGAACCTGCAATTTGTCGCTCAATGTGCGAGATTCTTTCTTATAATCACATCCATTTCTGTCGGCATTGATACCATCGATAAACAATTCGCATTGCTTTCCTTGTACTTTCAATGCTGAAAGATCGACCGTCAAATCGCGAGCGGTCCAGTTGGTAATACCACCAACATACCACGTATTGCCATGGCGGCGAGCAGTTACAATATATTCTCCGATTTTACCATCCAAGATAATGGTTTCATCCCATACAGTAGGAATGTTGACAATGTAATCCAATGACTCTTCTTCTGACATATAATTGGTCGGAACGTCACAAAGCATATTCAGCGGAGACTCCAACACTACATACAAAGCCAACTGATGGCAACGTGTTCCCTGACTCATTGGCTCGGAATTGCTTGGATAGTAATTCTTTTTAACCGCATTGCGCATGGCTCCTTGTGTGTAATCCATCGGGCCGGCCACCTGACGAATGAACGGAATCATCACATCATATTGCATTTGATCAACTGTAGGAGCCGACCATTTCATATTCTCCAATCCGAAAACACCTTCGAAGTTCAAAACATTCGGATAGGTACGGTTCAAGCCGGAAGGCTTATACATACCATGCAAGTCCAGCAACATTTTATATTTTGCACAAGTGACAGCAGCCCGATTGTTGAAAGCTACCATCTCCTGGTCGTCACGATCCATGAAATCCACCTTGAAGCCTTTCACGCCCATTTCCGAATAATACTTGCAAATGTTGTCCATGTCGCGGTTGAAAGCATGGTAACCCGCCCAAAGAATAATGCCGATACCTTTCTCTTTCGCATAATCGACCAATTCCTTCATGCGGATTTCAGGAACGATTTGCATCATGTCTGCTTTCTTGTTAACGGCCCATCCTTCGTCCAAAATCACATATTCCACACCATGTTTTGCAGCGAAATCGATATAGAACTTGTAGGTTTCCATGTTGATGCCCGAACGGAAATCGACCCCTTTCAAGTTCCAATCATTCCACCAGTCCCAAGCGACCTTACCCGGCTTGATCCATGAAATGTCATCTAAACGAGAGGGATCTGCCAAACGATAGGTAATATCCGAGCCGGCCATCTCTGCATCCGAGTTGGTAATAACGGCCAAACGCCATGGGAAGTTTCTCGGCCCCTCCACTTTTGCGATATAATCTTCACGCTCAGAGACGATAAATTGCAGCATATTGTGGCCTCCCTGCTCCGATTTCTTCGGATAGCGAGCCATGATACCGCGCAATTCATTGACGCCATCTTTGTTGGTCAGGAACATTCCCGGGTAGTTTTCCAAGTTTACTTCCGAGATGCAGACGCGCGTTCCATGGTCGGTTGTAGCCATAGCCGGGAGGATCATCAAGCGGCCCTTGTTCTGTTCTGACAATTTCTTGGTGTCATAAGTGCTCTCGAATGAGTTCATGTACTGAGAATCGAAGTCACCGTCTTTTCCACGATTGGAATAGGCGATCATCGTATTCACGTCTGAAGTGAAATTATAGACCACCTCTTCGTTTTGGATCGTGAAAGGTTGTTTGCGTTCATTCACGAAGCGGTAAGCAATACCATCGTTATAAGCACGGAATTGCACCTTCCACTGTTTCTTGAAAGAGAGGGTCAGCTGATTGTAATTATCCACCACCTCACTTCTTTTATAGAAGGGAGAGGCAACGGTCGTGTTGTTGCTTTGCTTGGAAGTCCCCGACAATTTTGCATTGTCGCCCCACACTTCTCCGCTGCTCAACGTCAAAGAGAGAGGTGACGGAGCCAACACTTCCTTGCCATCCAAGCAGACTTGGTATGTCAATTTCTCTCCAATCTCGACAGTTGCCTTGAGTCGCCCGTCGGGCGAAGCCAACTGCAATTGCTTTTGTGCCCAGGCTGATAACGAAAGGCCTAAGCAACAAGATAAAAACAATAATTTTCTCATATAAATAATAATTAATGAACGATATACATCTCTATTACAATTGTTTTTCTCCAAGAATAGTTCTCTCAAAAAAACACCGATGTTTTGCCTTCAAAACACTACTGTTTTTGATGAAAAGCATCCGTATTTTTCGAGAAAAACACCCGTGTTTTTGGGGCATACTATCAAGCTATTCTTTGATCTTCAGCGAGTCGCCCGTATCTTCTATCTTGACAATCCGCGCCCGTTCTGCACCATCCGGCGAATTAGGGCTGTGTAAAACCAAACAAAGTTCGCCATCAAGATTCTTAAATATCATGCCATGGCCGCCATTCTTCGAGAAAAGAGGCTCAGGTTGCTGGCGCCACGGCCCAACGATTCGGCCTGTTACTGATTCGGCGATACCAATTGCATAGTCGCCATTGAAGAAGCTGGACCAAATCATCAGCAGTTTCCCTGTTTTTGTTTTGTATAGGAAACAGCCATCCGTTACATAACTTTTTTCCGTCCACTGATCAACCACAGAACCTGTCGACCAAGGCGCAGCCGATGCATTGAACAGACGAATATCACGACCGTCAGTATCCGACAAATCGTCTTTCAATGGGATCACGTTCATGGTGCCGTCGGCCGTTTGAATCCACTCATGGCAATAAACCATATAGGGTTTTCCGTTCTCGACATAGAGCGTTCCGTCCAAAGCCATCTGATCTATTGGCGTGTGAGGCATCTTATTGTCGAAAGCTTGGAAAGGTCCTTCCGGCGAATTGGCCCAAAATATCTGTGTTCCACGGAGAATATAGTTCTGCGAATCGGGATGTTTCCAAACAATGTTCGAATTGATAGTCGCAAACAGATAGTACTTGCCGTTGTAAGCATGCACTTCGGGTGCCCAAATGTTGCCCGTGCTCCAGTTGTCTTCCGGCAATGTCAATACCTGCTTTGGTTGCTCCCAGTGCTGCAAGTCTTTACTTTTGAGGACTTCCACCCCACCGACTTTGTGACCGTCGGGGAATGAAACCATCGCCGTGCGATACATATAGTAGCATTTGTTCGCCGTGTCCACCAAAACAAACGGATCTCTGATGTTAATGTCTTGGATTAACAAGTTTTGTTGCTGAGCGTTCAACCCAAAGTTGCCGACAATCAGCATGAAACAAGCAATAAATAAGTGTTTAAGTCTCATACATTAAAAATATTTCATGGTTTTATAATTTAAATGCGCGTACAAGATAAGCATAAAAAATAGAATATACAACCTATCCAAAAAAGAGATAAGCCATAGCAATGGCGGCAATGGCTCCGGCCAAATCGGCCAACAAGGCGCATGGCACTGTGTAGCGGGTATTCTTAATCCCTACACTGCCGTAATAGAGGGCCACAACGTAGAATGTAGTGTCGCACGACCCTTGGACGATGGATGAAAGACGGCCGACAAACGAGTCAGCACCATAAGTGTTCATTGCATCGAGCATCATGCCACGCGCCCCGCTTCCACTCAAAGGTTTCATCAAGATAGTCGGCAATGCCTCAACGAAGTCGGCATTCAAACCTAAGGATGTTACCCCCAAACGAATGCCGTCAATCAAAAAATCCATGGCACCAGAGGCCCGAAAGATTCCGATGCCCACCAATATTGCGACCAAATATGGAATGATCGTAACGGCCGTGTGGAATCCCTCTTTTGCTCCGTCGATAAAGGCATCGTAAACATTGATCTTCTTGCGCAAGCCACAGACAATGAAACCACAAATGATCGTGAACAGAAGCGTATTGGCGAAGAGGGTGGAATAGAGCGACACTTGCTCTTGATCCAACGAATGAAACAAGAGAATCAAGCCTCCGATCAATAGAATCATCCCGCCGAAAAAGAACAATAGATTCCGTTGTAAGACATTGATTTTCTGTTTAAAGCAGACAGCCAACACGGCAATTAATGTCGAAGTAAACGTTGCCAGCATAATTGGAAGAAAGATATCCGACGGATTGGCCGCACCCATTTGAGCACGATACATCATGATCGTGATAGGAATCAGCGTCAACCCGGAGGCATTGATGCAGAGGAACATGATCATCGGGTCGCTGGCTGCCTCTTTTTCCTTGTTCAATTCCTGCAATTGTTGCATGGCTTTCAGTCCAACTGGGGTCGCAGCGTTGTCCAACCCTAAAAGATTGGCTGAAAGATTCATAAAGATAGAACCTGTCACGGGGTGATTGGGTGGAATGCTTGGAAAGAGTTTGCTGAAAACGGGGGCAGCAAAAGCGGCAAAAGCCTGTATGACACCGCCTTTTTCTCCTATTTTCATGATGCCTAACCACAGAGAAAGTATCCCCGTCAATCCTAATGAAATCTCAAAACCACTCTTTGCCGAAGCAAACGAGGCATTGATTATTTCCGTAAAGACGTTCGTATCCCCAAAAATGAACAGCTTTCCGAGCGCCACAACAAAGGCGATCAAGAAAAAGGCAATCCAAATATAATTCAGTACCATGACAATTTTTTGCTTGCAAAAATAAAGATTTATAGCGTGAGTTTCGTAATTTTGTCAATATAAAATAGCAATGATATGACAAAGATTTTAGTTACTTACGATATGTTTCGCGAAGGTTTCCGCGAATTGGAGAGCCTCTACGAAGTAACCTTCCCTGAAGGACGAGATTTCACCTACGAAGAAGTCTACGAAATGATTCCTGAATACGACGTGTTATGCTCGATGTTTGACTTTCCTGTCAACCAAAAACTGATCGATCATGCTCCGAATTTGAAACTGGTTTCTAACTATGCCGTCGGATACAATAACATCGATGTGGCTTATTGCTTGCAGAAAGGAGTCACTGTAACGAACACTCCCGCCCCGGTAACGGCCCCTACCGCCAACATTGCGTTGGGTTTGATGTTGGATACTGCCCGCCGAATCACAGAATGCGACCGCAAACTGCGCACTTTACGCAAAGAAATGAAAATAGGTGTCTTGGAAAACTTAGGGGTACCCGTCAGCGGACAACAATTAGGAATCATCGGAATGGGACGAATCGGAAAGGCTTTGGCCAAGCGTGCGATAGCTTGTGGCATGGAGGTCGTCTATCATAACCGCCGACAGTTGGACATCGAAGAGGAAACCCGCCTCAACGTGACCTATGTATCGAAAGAAGAGCTACTGGCGAAGTCAGATTTCGTCTCGCTCAACGCGCCATATACGCCGGAAACCCACCATATTATTGGAGAAGCCGAATTGAAACAGATGAAACCTTCCGCCATCTTGATCAACACTGCCCGCGGTCCGCTCATTGATGAGGCGGCTTTGATCAAAGCCTTGAAGGAGGGCACGATTTTGGCGGCAGGTTTGGATGTATTCGAGTTTGGAGATTATCCATCCGCCGAACTTTACGATATGGAGAACGTCGTCATGACACCACATATTGGAACCCAAACTTATCAGACGCGTGTTATTATGGCTCAAACCGTCTGCAACAATGTGATAGGATTCTTCGAAAAAGACCGCCCCATCACCCGCGTCCTTCGTCCATAGTATTCAATAAATCCAAAATAAAGCGGGCTGCTCTTTGGAGTGAAAATTCTTCCAAAGAGTAGCCCGCTTTCATTGTTTTTCAGTATCATTTCCGAAGAGTACGCATAGCATTCAGCACAGCCAAAACAGTTACGCCGACATCAGCAAAAACGGCCATCCACATCGTAGCCATTCCAAAGCCGGCCAATAGCAAAACAAACAGTTTAACAGCTATGGCAAAGACGACGTTCTGCATAGCAATATGAAGCGTTCGTCTGGCCAATTGGATAGCCAATGCTACTTTCGAAGGATTGTCGTCCATCAAGACAACGTCTGCTGCTTCGATTGCTGCATCCGATCCCAATCCACCCATTGCAATACCGACATCGGCCCGGGCCAAGACGGGGGCATCATTTATGCCATCACCTACAAAGGCGAGCTTCACATCCGCCGGCTTTTCGGCCAATAAACCTTCGACGGCAGCCACCTTGTCGGCCGGAAGAAGCTGTGCTTTGTAAACGTCCAACCGCAAACGCTCTGCCACATGCCTGCCCACCTCTTCACGGTCGCCCGTCAGCATCACACTTTTCTTGATGCCTATCTCACGCAACTTGGAGATTGCCTCCGGCGAAGTCTCCTTTATCTCGTCTGAAACCACAATGTGACCTACATATTCGCCGTTGACAGCCACGTGAATGATGGAACCTATCTTGTCGCAAGGCCGCCATTTTGCCCCAACTGCCTCCATCATCCGCGTATTTCCTACGCATACAATATCGCCATTCACCTTGGCACGAACGCCATGTCCGGATATTTCTTCCACCTCTTCGACTGTACAACCATCATTCTCGTTTGGAAATGCATCCCGCAACGAGATGGCTATCGGGTGGGTTGAGTAACGTTCCACATGCGCTGCCAAGTGAAGCAGTTGCTCTTCGCTGATATTCTCCGGATGAATGGAAGAGACTTCAAACTTTCCTTTCGTCAATGTTCCGGTTTTGTCAAATACCACAATGCCCACTTTCGAGAGAGTATCCATATAGTTGGCACCTTTCACCAAGATACCATGCTTCGAAGCACCACCAATTCCGCCGAAAAATGTCAAAGGGACCGATATAACCAAGGCACAAGGACAGGAAACTACCAAGAATGTCAACGCCCGATTGAGCCAAACCGACAGTGCTGTTATAAAATTGTCAGACAGCAAGGGAGGAATAAAGGCCAACAACAGAGCCACCCCCACTACAACCGGTGTATAGACACGCGCGAATTTGGCAATAAACGTTTCACTTTTCGATTTATTCTCGCCGGCATTCTCCACCAAATCGATAATCTTCGATGCGGTCGACTCGCCAAAACTTTTTTCAACACGTACTTTCAACACTCCCGAAAGATTGATGCAACCCGAAAAGACTTCATCGGCTGGCTCTACATTGCGCGGCATGCTCTCGCCCGTCAACGCCAACGTATTCAAACTGGAAACACCTTCGAGAATCACACCGTCCAGCGGAATTTTCTCGCCCGGCTGTACCACAATCACTTCTCCTACCTGAACTGTTTCGGGCGAGATGGTTTGAAGTTTACCGTCTCTCTCGACATTGGCCAGATCCGGCCGGATATCCATCAAGTGAGAAATCGAATTGCGGCTCTTGCCTTCCGCATATTCTTCAAACAGCTCTCCGATCTGAAAGAAAAGCATAACGGAAACAGCTTCAAGGAACTCCGTTTCAGCTCCCGGCAAGAAGCCGATGGCCAAAGCACCGAATGTAGCCACACACATCAGAAAATCTTCATTGAATGCGTTGCCTTCAAACAGTTCTTCGAAAGCCTCCCAAATGACATCGTAACTTATCAGCAAGAAAGGAACAAGGTATACCAACAACAGTTGTCCGACACTCAGCGAGAAGGTATGCTCAATCCATACCGCCGCAATCAACAACACGACTGTTGTCAAAATTCTAATCAGTTTCGTTTTTTCCATATTCGTCTCTGTTTTTGTTTTCTTTCGCCTATTATTGAAATAAACGCCCCGTACTGTTGGATAGTTTCTGCGGAGAAAACTGCAGTTTGTTCGGGAGAAAACTCGAGTTTCATGCCGAGAAACTTTTTCAAACCATTAGAGCTGTTTTTTCAACATTCCCCATGATCGGATCATCGATTGGGAACGATTATCTGCAACAAAGGTAGAGAGATGCCCATGCAACCGGGTTGCAAAGATGAAAAGAGGGAATATTATGCTTCTTTGTGATGCTTCCGACAAACGGCACACTCGCCTTTGATCACGAACGAGACGGCATGTGATGTAAAGCCTTCCGGCAGTTGAACGGCCGGTACCTCCACATCGTCCAAACAAAACGACTGGCGGCACGACTCACAATAGAAATGGATATGCTCATCCGAATGGTTGCAAGCTCCGGCATGAATACACAACTCATATTGCAACACTCCGCGCCCATCCTCGAAAGCATGCACCACATCATGCTCCATAAAGAGGGTAAGCACCCGAAAGATGCTGGATTTGTCCATACGCCCCAGTTCATTTTCCAAATCGGAAAGGCTAACCGGGCGGCTCAATCGGCAGAGTTCCTTGAAAATCAACAGTCTGTTGGCCGTCGGCTTAATGCCTTTCAGTTCGAGCCATTCGACAGGTTCTTGCGTACTCATAACTATTTTTTCCTTCCAAAATCAGCCGGTATCTCGCCCCAGTCCGAAGTTTCCCATTTGTAGATCGGGGTTGCATAGCTGTTTTCTTTCAGCCACTTCTCCGCCCGTTCGATCAATTGGAAAAGAATCTCGTTCTCAGGGACGCGCTCCAACAAGGTTTTACATTTTTTTTTCTTCACCCAAGAAATAGCATTTCTGCTATCTGAATAGATAGGCATATCCCATCCTTTTTGTTTCAGCAAGGCCAATCCATGCACCAAAGCCAAGAACTCTCCGATATTGTTCGTTCCCTTCTTGAAAGGACCCTGGTGAAAGATCTGCTGCCCGGTGGCTGTATATACGCCACGATACTCCATCAGGCCGGGATTACCACTGCAAGCAGCATCGACAGCCAGGCTGTTTTCAATCGGTTTTCCGACAGGAGTTGGTTTCTCTTTCATCATCCGCTCAAAGTTATCACGCAAAGAGGGTTGTGGTTTGAGGTATTCATCCGGCCCGTTTTGATAGGCTTCGTCTGCCACCTCTTTCGACTCAAACGACTTGTATTTGGCATTGGGCTGTCCGTTCACCTGCGCCTTACATTCGGCCCATGTAGTATAAACGCCGGGAGTCGCCCCTTGCCATACAACATAAAATTTCTTACTCTTTGCCATTCGCGGTTATTACTTAGAAAAAAACGGGAGGAGAGTATCCGCCTCCGATAAATAATTTCGAATACAAAGATAAGGAATATTCCTTTTTTAATTACTTTTGCATAATTCCAAATCAACAAGAAATGAAACGAATTTTTCTAATGGGATACATGGGAGCCGGCAAAACGACGGTAGGAAAAACGTTGTCGAAAGCGTTGGACCTCTCGTTTATCGATCTCGATTATTATATCGAAGGACGATACCGCAAGGCAATCAAACAGCTTTTTGCCGAACGAGGCGAAGAGGCCTTTCGGGAGATTGAACGCAATATGCTGCATGAAGTGGCCACTTTCGAAGATGTTTTGGTATCAACAGGAGGAGGAACACCCTGCTTCTTCGACAATATGGCCTATATGAACGAGGTTGGCACCACAGTCTATCTGAAAGTTTCGGTCGATGAGTTGGCCAATCGGTTGGAAACGTGCAAACAAACACGCCCCGTACTGAAAAACCGCTCAGGCGAAGAGCTGAAAAGTTTCATCGAAGAGAATCTTCAAGCAAGATCACCCTTCTATGAACAAGCAAAAATCGTCTTCGATGCCGAGAAAATGATGACCGAAGAAGATGTGAACTCCCTTACGGAACGATTGAAATCCTTACTATAAAATACCGATCTACCATGGAACATAACAGCGAATCATCCACATCACAACCCTACAACATCCCCCAAGAGTTGCTCTGCAAATTGGGAAAGTTGGGCTCACGGTTGACAATCGGCATCCCGAAAGAACGGAATGCCGGCGAGAAGCGCATTGCTTTAACGCCCGAAGCGGTGGAGATACTGGTCGGGTATGGACATCGGGTCATTCTCGAAAGCGAAGCCGGATTGGGTATCAACTACTCGGACAGCCACTATGCTGAAGCCGGAGCAGAGATAACCGATTCACCAGCTGTGGTTTTTCAATCGGATCTTATACTGAAGATTCTCCCACCCCTTCCCGAAGAGGTGGTACTGATGCGCCCACGCATCACCGTTTGCTCGTTCATTTCCAGGCAACAGCTGAAAGCAGATTCCTATCGGTTGATGGCCGGCAAGAAGATTACCGCCATCGACTACTCGTTGCTGAAAGACGAACAATTGAGCCATTCTCCGATCTTGAGCACCATGGCCGAGATCGAAGGCTATGCCGCTATCTCGACCGCCTCCGAACTGTTGAGCAACAGCCATGGAGGAAAAGGTATTCTGCTGGGTAGCGTGCCGGGGATCTCTCCGACGGAAGTCGTCATCATTGGGGCAGGCAATGCCGGGATCAATGCAGCACGGACAGCCATGGCACTGGGTGCTACCGTCAAACTGTTCGACAACAATATCAGTCGGTTGCGGAAAGCACAGCAAATATTGGGCTATTCCGTATTCACATCCAATTTCCATCCGAACGTTTTGCGTAATGCATTCCAAAGCGCCGACGTGGTAATCGGGGCATTGCATGCCGACCATCCCGAACATCGTTACCTCATTGCGGAGGAACTGATCAGCACCATGAAACGAGGGGCCCTCATCATTGACCTACGCATTGCCCAAGGTGGTTGCTTTGAAACGACATGTGGCATGACACCAAACGATCCCGAACTGTTCGAACAATACGGAGTCTTGCACTGCTGCCAACCGGCCATCAGCAATATTGTGGCCCGAACAACGTCGATGGCCCTCAGTAATCTTTTCGTCCCTATGCTAACAGAGATCGGAGATTCGGGAGGAGTACAAAATTACCTCAAAATTAACCCGGGATTTAAGCAGGGAGTTTATTTATATCAAGGAAGAGCCGTAAATAATTACATTTCTTCACTATTTAACATACAATCGAATAATATTGATATTTACTTGACCGCTTTTTAAGAATTTGGTAAAAACCTTTTTTTTATTAAGCCGAAGAAAGTAGGAAATTTCAAACTTTCTTATTTCCTTTGTAGTGTCATTCATGAAATGAATAGCGATCACGAAAATTAACATATCATGACAGAACAAACAAAAGTTACGACATTAGATCAGGTGGTCATCCGATTCTCCGGCGACTCCGGAGATGGTATGCAGCTAACTGGTACTATTTTCTCGAATCTTTCTGCCATCTTCGGTAATGAAATTTCAACATTTCCCGACTATCCGGCAGAAGTAAGAGCACCACAAGGTACTCTCAGCGGCGTCTCAGGATTTCAAGTACACCTGGGATCCAAGACTATTTTGACTCCGGGCGATAAGGCCGATGTTTTAGTAGCTATGAATCCAGCCGCATTAAAGGTTAATGTAAAGAATTTGAAACCTAACGCCATTGTCTTGATTGATACAGACTCTTTCAAGAAAAGCGACTTGGAAAAGGCTTTGTACACGACAGACGATCCATTCAAAGAATTGGGCTTGACGCAAGTTCAAGTAGTAGCCGCTCCTATTTCCAGCATGGTAAAAGAGGGCTTGACCGAATTCGGATTGGACAACAAATCGGCACTCCGTTGCAAGAACATGTTTGCATTGGGATTGGTTTGCTGGTTGTTCGAGCGTCCTTTGGAAGAGGCAATGCACATGTTGCAGAACAAATTTGCCAAGAAGCCTGCTATTGCGCAAGCCAACATCAAGGCTTTGACAGATGGTTACAACTATGGTCATAATATTCATGCATCCGTTTCTACCTACCGTATCGAAAGCAAAAAAGCAGCACCCGGTACCTATATGGATGTTAATGGTAACAAGGCTACATCATATGGCTTGATCGCAGCAGCAGAAAAGGCCGGGTTGCGCTTGTTCTTGGGTAGCTACCCTATCACTCCTGCAACCGATATTCTGCACGAACTCTCAAAACGTAAAGATTTGGGCGTCATCACCGTACAGGCTGAAGATGAAATTGCCGGTGTTTGTACCGCCATTGGTGCAAGCTTTTCAGGTTGTTTGGCTGCCACTTCTACATCAGGTCCGGGCTTGGCCCTGAAGAGTGAAGCAATCGGTTTGGCTGTTATCGCAGAACTTCCGTTGGTTGTCATCGATGTTCAGCGTGGTGGCCCATCAACCGGTATGCCAACTAAATCAGAGCAGACAGACTTAATGCAAGCATTATATGGTCGAAATGGTGAATGTCCGGCGGTTGTATTGTCGGCTGCTACTCCTTCTGACTGCTTCGATGCTGCATTCTGGGCCGGAAAATTGGCAGTTGAACACATGACTCCGGTTATCTTGTTGACAGATGCCTTCATCGCTAACGGCTCTTGTGCTTGGCGCTTGCCGGAATTGGACAAATATCCGGAAATCAAACCGAATTATGTATCCAACTACAAAGACGATGCTCCTTGGAAACCATACCGCAGAGATCCGGAAACCCAAGTCCGCTATTGGGCTGTTCCTGGCACAGAAGGTTTCACTCACCGCTTAGGTGGTTTGGAAAAAGACTTCGATACCAGTGCTATCTCTACCGAACCAATGAACCACCAACGCATGGTTCGTACTCGCCAAGAGAAGATCGACAAGATCGCAGACTTCATTCCTGAATTGGAAGTTGTAGGAGATCAAGATGCAGATTTGCTGATTGTCGGCTGGGGTGGTACCTATGGTCATTTGTATGAAACAATGGAAATCATGCGCAGCCAAGGCAAAAAAGTGGCATTGGCTCACTTCAAATTCATCAACCCACTTCCTAAGAACACAGTTGAGGTCTTGAAGAAGTATAAGAAAGTAGTCGTTGCAGAACAGAACAATGGTCAGTTCGCCAACTACTTGAGAAGTAAGGTCGACGACTTTAATCCGTACAAGTTTGACCGAATCAAAGGACAACCGTTCATTGTAGGTCGTTTGGTTGAAGAATTCACTAAAATATTGGAGGCATAAAAGATGGCAACAGAAGCATTAAAATACGAACCTAAAGACTATAAGAGCGATCAGTATGTACGTTGGTGCCCGGGTTGCGGCGACCATGCAGTATTGAACTGCTTGCACAAAGCGATGGCAGAAGTCGGAGTAGCTCCCCATAATATGGCAGTTATCTCAGGTATTGGCTGTTCTTCACGTCTGCCATACTATATGAACACCTACGGTTTCCATACCATTCACGGCCGTGGCGCAGCAATTGCGACCGGTGTCAAGACAGCACGCCCGGATTTGACCGTTTGGTTGGTGACCGGTGACGGCGACTGTTTGGCCATTGGAGGTAACCACTTTATCCATGCCGTACGTCGTAACATTGATTTGAACATCGTATTGTTCAACAATAAGATCTATGGTCTGACGAAAGGACAATACTCTCCTACATCTGATCGTGGATTCGTCTCCAAGAGTTCTCCATACGGTACTGTAGAAGATCCATTTATTCCGGCAGAATTGGCATTGGGTGCCAGAGGAAATTTCTTCGCCCGCGCCATTGATGTCGATTTGAAGAACACAACAGAAATCCTGGCTGCTTCAGCTCGTCACAAGGGAGCTTCAGTAACAGAAGTATTGGTCAACTGTATGATCTTCAACAATGGTATCCACAAACAGATTACCGACAAAGAATTCCGCGCTGAACGTACCATCTTCTTGCGCCATGGCGAGAAAATGATCTACGGAGCCAACAACGATAAAGGTATCGTATTGGACGGCCTGAAGTTGAAGTCTGTTACAATCGGACAAGACGGTTATACTTTGGACGATGTTTTGGTTCACGATGCTCACTGCAAAGACAACACTTTACACATGATGCTCGCCATGATGAGTGGCGATATGCCGGTAGCATTAGGTATTATCCGCGATGTTGACGCTCCAACATACGACGAATCTGTTCATGCTCAATTGAAAGAAGTACAGGACAAGATGCCATGCCGTACATTGGATCAGTTCTTGCGCAGCGGCGAAACTTGGGAGATCAAATAACAAGAGTTCCTAAATAAAAACAAAAGCGCTTGCTTTTACCTAAGAAAAAGGTTTGAAGCAAGCGCTTTTTTATGAAATCAAAGCCAATAAAAAGGGCGGAGTTTTGCAAATGTTTCTCGGCATGAAACTGGAGTTTACTCGGGACAAAACTGGAGTTTGGTCGGCATGAAACTGAAATAAATGCACAATGGACACAAAAAAAGCACGGCATTCTTTTGAACAAACGCCGTGCTTTTTTTGATATATACCCAACCTTAGTGATTGGAATCTCGTTTATTTATCTCGAAGAATAATGTAATCAGCCAAATCGGCCAAGGCTTGACGTGACGGCGATTCGGGCAATGATCCCAATAGACGAACCGCTTCATCATGAAACTCCTTCATTCTTTTCTCAGCATATTCGATACCCCCCTTCGCTTTGGCGAAAGCTATCAGTTGATCAATATGCTCGTCGGTAAAATCTTTTTTACGAATGATTTCCAACATTGCCTCGGCCTCATCTCCTCCTTGTCGTAACGCATAGAGCAATGGCAACGTCACTTTTCCCTCACGGATGTCATTTCCCGTCGGTTTTCCGATATTGGAATTCTTGAAGTAATCGAAAATGTCGTCACGAATTTGAAATGCATAGCCCAAATTCTCTCCAAATTTTTTCAGACACTCGATTGTTTCA
>CAVJQR010000027.1:13085-19867 GCA_963651605.1 Agathobaculum sp. | reverse complement strand
TTTTTCCATTTTTTTCTCATTTTTAATGAGTCAACCTTTTTTGTAAAAAGACAAACTGTCGAATCTTTTTTGGAAGGCTCCCATAGAAAAAAGAAAAAGGTGGGCCGTTCTTGATTGAAACGACTCACCTTTCTCCGCTAAAATGCATGTTATGTCGGTATATTACTTCTTGTTGATATAGTCAACAATCCAAGCACCAACCTCTTTAGTGCCATATTTTGCACCACCTTCTACTTGAATTTCCGGCGTACGAACGTTGGCATCCAATGAAGCGTCTACGGCTTCGCGAATCAAAGAGCCTTCAGCCTTGCAGTCGAAATATTCGAACAACATGGCAACAGACAGGATCTGAGCCAACGGATTGGCTATGTTCAAGCCTTTAGCTTGTGGCCATGAGCCGTGGATCGGTTCGAACACCGGTGTGCTTTCACCCGTTGAAGCGGAAGGAAGCAACCCCATTGATCCGCTGATACATGAACCTTCGTCGGTCAAGATATCCCCGAAAGTGTTTTCAGTAACCATAACGTCGAAGAATTTCGGCTCTTGGATCATACGCATAGCCGCATTGTCGACATACATATAGTCGGTCTTCACTTCCGGATAGCTTGGTGCCATCTCTTGTGCAATCTGTCTCCAAAGACGAGAAGAGGCCAATACATTGGCTTTGTCTACGACGGTAAGATGTTTGTTGCGCTTCATGGCATATTCAAAACCAACCTTCAAGATACGCTCGATTTCAGGACGTGTATACATGTTGGTGTCGTATGCCTTTTCATTGTCTTGATATTTTTCACCGAAATACATACCGCCTGTCAGTTCGCGGATGCAGAGAAAGTCGGCACCATCCACCAATTCAGCGCGAAGAGGTGACTTATGAAGCAGACATTTGAACGTTTGAACGGGGCGGATGTTGGCAAACAAACCTAACTTTTTACGCATAGCCAACAGACCCTGTTCGGGGCGTACCTTGGCAGTTGGGTTGTTGTCAAACTTCGGATCACCTACAGCTGAGAACAATACAGCGTCAGCATTTTTACAGATTTGGAATGTCTCTTCAGGGAATGGATCGCCTACTTTGTCGATAGCGTCTGCACCGCAAAGCGCGTATTCGTAATCAACTTTGTGTCCAAACTTGTTGCAAACGGCAGTCATTACGTCGACGCCTTGTACTGAGATCTCCGGTCCGATACCATCGCCCGGTAAAACGGCAATTTTAAAATTCATCGTTTTTATTTTTTTATGTTGTATGTTTTACTTTTGATCGTTCTCGATAATGTTCAACATCTTCATTGTTGCCTTGATAGCCGCTTCTGTTTGGTCGGCATCAAGACCACGTGTGCGGATGATCTTTTCGTCGTACCCCCATGTAATGACGGTCTGTACGAAAGCATCCGTACGACCTCCCGGGGGAATGGTCACGGCATAGTTGAGCAACTTGGGGAAAGTCCTGTTAAGCGTCTTTTTATAAATCTTGCGAAGAGCCAGCACGAAAGCATCATATTGTCCATCACCGGATGAGCTCTCTTGGTATGTTTTCCCGTTGATTTCGATATTGAGTGAAGCCATTGGCTTTAATCCGTGGGCCAATGTGACGAAGTAGCTCAGCAATTTAACCTTGTTTTCACCGCTGACATCGTGTTTCAATACATCGGCCATGATGAAAGGCAGATCGTCTTGCGTAACAACCTCTTTCTTATCGCCCAACTCAATGATGCGCTCGGTGACTTTCTTCATTGATTCATCGTCCAGCTCCAGTCCCAAACTTTCCAAGTTCATGCGGATGTTTGCCTTACCTGAGTTTTTGCCGAGCGCATATTCGCGTACGCGGCTGAAACGTTCCGGTAGCAATGCATTGCAATATAGCTTGTTTTTGTTGTCGCCATCCGCATGGACACCGGCCACTTGTGTAAACACAAAATCGCCGACAATAGGCTTGTTGCTGGGGATCGTGATGCCGGAATATGATTCCACTGCGCGGCTGGCTTCGTATAGTTTGCTCTCGTCGATGTTCGTAATGGCTTGAAAATGGTCTTTCAAGATGGCTTGAACACTGGCCAATGGCGCATTACCGGCGCGTTCTCCCAATCCGTTGATGGTCGTGTGCAATCCCTCTACGCCTCCGATGACCGCCGCCAATGCATTGCTTACGGCCAAGTCGTAATCATTGTGGGCATGAAAATCGAAATGAAGGTTCGGGTAACGTGTTTTCATATCACGGATATAGTCGACCACTTGCCATGGGTTTAAGATGCCCAACGTATCGGGCAGCATAAATCGTTGGATGCCGGAGTCTTTTAGCCCGTCCATTAACTTGTAGACATATTCGGGAGAGTTTTTGATACCATTGCTCCAGTCTTCGAGATAGACATTGACCGTGATGTCTTCTTCACTGGCATATTCCACCACTTGAAGAATGTCTTCAATGTGTTCGTCTACGCTCTTCTTCAGTTGGTAGGAGCAATGTCTTTCCGATCCTTTCGTCAGCAGATTGAGAACCCTTCCTCCGGCTTTGCGGAGCCAGTCGACGGTTGTCTTTCCATCCACAAACCCCAATACCTCTACTTTTTGTAGAAGATTGCGACGAGCGGCCCAATCGCAAATCATTTTTACTGCATCAAATTCGCCGTCTGAAACGCGAGCCGAAGCCACCTCGATGCGGTCTACTTTCAACTCCTCCAACAATAGACGGGCGATCATCAACTTTTCATGAGGAATGAACGATACTCCGCTGGTCTGTTCGCCGTCGCGGAGTGTCGTGTCCATAATTTCTATTCTTGGATGATTTTCCATAGATTATCAGTGTTTTCTGTTGGCTTCGAAAGCCTCAATTTTATTTTTGTTTTCTACTAAGAAGTCAATGTCATCCAATCCATTCATCAAACAATGCTTCTTGTATGCATTGATCTCGAATGTCTCCGACTTGCCGGTCGCTTTGTTGGTGATGGTTTGCTTCGGAAGATTCACTTCAACTTCCGTCTTTGGGTCAGCATTGATTGAATCAAACAGTTCTTTGAGGAATGATTCGCTGACGACTACCGGAAGAACGAAGTTATTCAGCTCATTGTTCTTGTGAATGTCGGCGAAGAAACTGCTGACTACTACGCGGAAACCATATCCGGCAATGGCCCAAGCGGCATGTTCACGGCTTGATCCGCAGCCAAAGTTCTTGCCTGCTACCAAAATCTGCCCACTATATGTCGGATTGTTCATCACAAATTTTGTATTCAGTGAACCGTCTGCGTTGTATCTCCAATCTCTAAAAAGATTGTCGCCGAAGAATTTCTCCTCGCGGGTGGTCGCTTTCAAGAAGCGGGCCGGTATGATTTGGTCTGTATCCACGTTCTCCAGCGGGAGAGGAATACATGTGCTGGTGATTATATCGAATTTTTGTTTCATGACAATTACTTATAAGAGGGTTCTTGGATCTGTAATTACTCCTTTGATGGCTGCAGCAGCGGCGGTCAAAGGGCTGGCCAACAATGTTCTTGATCCTGGTCCTTGACGTCCTTCGAAGTTACGATTGCTGGTAGATACGGCATATTTTCCGCTGGGGATCTTGTCGTCGTTCATCGCCAAACAAGCTGAACAACCCGGTTGACGGATCTCGAATCCTGCTTCTTCGAGTATTTTGTCCAATCCTTCTTCGCGGATCTGTTGATCAACCATCCATGATCCCGGCACTAACCATGCAGTGATATGCTCAGCTTTCTTATGTCCTTTGACGATTGAGGCGAAGGCGCGGAAATCTTCAATGCGGCCATTCGTACAAGCTCCTAAGAAAACATAGTCAACATGCTTACCCAACAGCGATTCTCCCGGCTCGAATCCCATATATTTCATGGCTTTTTCGAATGAACCTTTCTCGACTGCGCTCATACCTTCCGTAGTTGGAATATGTTTTGTGATGCCCATGCCCATACCCGGATTGGTTCCGTAGGTGATCATCGGCTCGATATCGGCAGCATCAAAGCGGACTTCTTTGTCGAATACGGCATCGTCATCGCTCTTCAACGTTTTCCAATAAGCCAAAGCTTTGTCCCATTCTTCTCCTTTCGGAGCATGTTCGCGGCCTTTGATGTAGTTGAATGTAACTTCATCCGGAGCGATCATACCTCCACGAGCCCCCATTTCTATACTCAAATTGCAGAGCGTCAAGCGGCCTTCCATTGTCAGATTGCGGATAGCTTCGCCGGCATATTCAACAAAGTAGCCTGTTGCGCCACTGGTAGTCATCTTCGACATCATGTAGAGTGCAATATCTTTGGCAGTTACCCCTGCATTCAATTTGCCGTCGATCGTGATGCGCATGGTTTTCGGACGCGTCTGCAAGATGCATTGCGAAGCCATAACCATCTCCACTTCGCTCGTGCCGATACCGAAAGCAACGGCACCCATTGCTCCGTGGGTAGAGGTGTGGGAATCACCGCAGACGATCGTCATGCCGGGAAGAGAGAGTCCTCTTTCCGGACCAACGACATGGATGATACCGTTCTTCGGATTCAACATGCCGAAGTGTGTCAGTCCAAACTCTTCGGCATTCTTGGCCAAGGTATCCACCTGTGTCTTGGATATCGGGTCCTCGATGGGTTTGTCTTGGTCGTGGGTCGGCGTATTGTGGTCCGGCATACAGTAGATATGATCCGGGCGGAAGCATTTCAATCCGCGGTTTCTCATGCCTTGAAAAGCCTGAGGACTTGTTACTTCGTGGCAATAAAGCCGATCGATGTATAACTGAATGGGGCCGTCTGTTACTTGTTGTACGACATGGGCATCCCATATTTTGTCAAAAAGTGTATTCATATCGCTAAATCATTTTATGAATTTGTTGATTGCATCAATGTAAGCTTCGACGGATGCGGCAATAATATCCGTATTTGCACCGAATCCATAATAGAGATGGCCGTCATATTCTACCTGCATGTGAACTTTTCCCACATCGTCACTGCCTTTGCTGATGGCTTGAATGGTAAATTCTTTCAGTACCATCTGGCGGTGGATGATTCGTTTCAGTGCTTTGATAGCAGCGTCGACCGGTCCATTACCTGAGGCGGCTGTCTCAAACTTCTCGCCGGCAATGCTCAATCCAAGACTTGCTACCGGGCGAATACCTACACCGCTGGTAACCTGCAAGTATTCCAATTTGATATGATGGTTTAGTGAACGGTCGGCACCGGCGAGGAGCATCACATCGTCGTCCGTAATCTCTTTTTTCTTATCAGCCAGCTTCAAGAAATCTTCGTAGATGAGATCCAATTTGGCCTGTTCCATATCGATGCCCAATACCTGCAAACGATGTTTCAAGGCAGCACGACCACTGCGGGCTGTCAATACGATAGCATTGTCGTCGATACCTACATCTTTCGGATCGATGATTTCGTATGTCTGTACATTCTTCAGGACGCCATCCTGGTGGATGCCTGACGAATGTGCGAAAGCATTGCGGCCGACGATAGCTTTGTTCGGCTGTACCGGCATATTCATTAAGCTTGATACCATACGGCTTATGCCTGAAATCTTCGTCGTGTTGATATTGGTTGCAATGTTACACTCTTTATGGCTCTTGAAGATCATGGCGATCTCTTCAAGGGAAGTATTGCCGGCACGTTCGCCGATGCCGTTGATGGTTACCTCCACTTGGCGGGCCCCGTTCAAGACACCCTGCACCGTGTTGGCTGTCGCCATGCCCAAGTCGTTGTGGCAGTGGGTGGAGAGGATCGCCTTGTCCAAACCATCGACATGTTCCATCAAGTATTTGATCTTGTCTCCATATTCGTTCGGCAAGCAATAACCTGTTGTATCCGGAATATTTACGACAGTTGCGCCTGCTTTGATAACGGCTTCCACCACGCGCGCCAAATATTCGTTTTCTGTACGTCCGGCATCTTCGCAATAGAATTCGACATCTTCTACAAATTTCTTCGCGTATTTGGTGGCAGCGATGGCGCGTTCGATAATCTCTTCGCGCGTTGAATTGAATTTGTAGCGGATATGAGGATCGGAAGTACCGATACCTGTGTGGATACGTCCACGTTTTGCATATTTCAAAGCATCTGCAGCAACATCGATATCTTTCTCGACAGCGCGGGTCAAGGCGCAGATAGTCGGCCATGTAACCGCCTTCGAAATTTCAACTACACTCTTGAAGTCGCCCGGACTTGAGATAGGGAAACCGGCTTCGATCACGTCAACGCCCAGCGTTTCAAGCGCTTTTGCCACTTGAATCTTCTCCACTGTATTTAACTGGCAGCCCGGCACCTGCTCGCCGTCGCGTAATGTTGTGTCAAAAATAAATAATCTGTCTGACATATATTGTTTTATTTGTTATTCGTTCATTGCTAAAAAAAAACCTTTCTTACCCGGAAGCAAGAAAGGTTTATATCATCGATTCGCACAGAACTACACACCATCTTACTTCCACACCGGATATCGGAATAGAATAATAATACCCAAGGTACGCAATCGGTTGGTCAGTAGATTCTGCAACATGATCTTCTTCTATTTTTGTTTTAACGCTGCAAAGATACGTTCCTTTTCTCGAAAATCAAAAATTATTTTATCTTTTTTTTTCGAATAAAATTACAAAACGTAACTCATTGGTCAAAATTCAAATGAAATTCGTACATGACAGCGTGCTTTATACGAAAAATCCTAAGAAGAAGCCCTCTGTTTTTACTAAAAAGAGCAAGTTCTATCATTCGGAAGTTGCACAACTAACAAAATAGGGAAGGGCTCTTTGGAGAAAAGTGATGTACATGTGTATGGAAGAAGTTGTAGAATGATTT
>CAVJQR010000027.1:0-13075 GCA_963651605.1 Agathobaculum sp. | reverse complement strand
GTTCGACAGTTTCGGAAAAGTTTCTCGGGAGCGAACTCCGGTTTTCTCCCGAGTGAACTGCAGTTTTCTCCGCATAAAACTCCGGTTCATTGCCGAGAAACTGTTTCGAAACTGTCGACAATTAAAAGAAAGGGTATAGAGTAGCTTTTCGAATATTCTCCGCCATTTGTCAAAAGAGGTTATAGTTTGTTCGCAATACCTTGAACTCTGTGCGTCGGTTGATTTGGTCGGCCACTTCTTGTTGCTCCGGCGTAAGATTCAAAATAAACTCTTCGGTGAGTACATCGCCTTCATGAAGGAACTCATACTGTTGCGCCATCTTCTTAGTGACTGTCTTCGGAACGCTCTCGCCATAACCTTTTGCTTCGAGACGAGCCGTGTCGATACCGGCAGCGATCAGGTAGTCGACTACCGACTGCGCACGGCGTTGGGCCAGGCGTTCGTTGTATTTGTCGGAGCCTTTGCGGTCGGTGTGAGCGCCAAGCTCGATCGTTACGTTCGGATTGTCGTTGAGCATTTTGATCATCTCGTCGAGAGCCTCTTTCGATTCGGGGCGCAATGTGGCCTTGTCGAAGTCGTAAAAGATATTCTCGATCACGACAGGCTTGCTGATAGGTGACAGGAAAAAGTCAACAATATAGGTCTCGTTCTTCTCTTCCGCGCTGGTATGAAGTTCGAAGTTCTGGTTGAGATAGCCTTGAGCACTGGCCATCATCACATATTTGATGTCGCGCTCCAACTCGACATGGTACGATCCGTCTTTTTTGGTGAGCACCTTGGCATTCAAACCATCGCGTCCGACGATCCGTACCGTTGCATTTTCGACCGGATATTCTTCTACATCGTTGACAAAACCTTCGATCTGTACGGTGATTGTCGGCTTTTCGAATGAGAAAATGTGATCACACCCGCGGGCATCATTGCGGTTGGAACTGAAAAAACCTTTCTCTTTTCGCCCTTCGAAGGTGATACCAAAGTCGTCGCCGGTGGAGTTGATCGGATAGCCCATGTTCTCCACATTCCAATGTCCTGTGCTGTCTTTGACCGCTTTGAAGAGATCGAGTCCGCCCATGCCCGGGTGGCCGTTCGAAGCGAAGTAGAGCGTTATGGAATCTCGAACGAAAGGAAACATCTCATCACCGCTGGTATTGATCTCATCGCCGAGGTTCTCCATCGGCCCCATTCCACTGTTCGTCACTTGAGCACGGTAGATATCTTTTCCACCAAAGCCACCCACTGCGTCCGACACGAAATAGAGCCACCTGCCATCTGGCGAGATGGCAGGGTGACCAAGGGCAGTTACAGAGTCTTTTACGATCTCGACGCGGCTGCCTTTTCCCCATTTCGCACTGCTGCGCGTTGATCGGTAAATTTCAGACGTGCGGTTGCTGCTCTCATCTTGTGAGCAGTAGGTGTAATACATCGTATTGCCATCGGCTGTAAACGATGGGGTTCCCTCGTCAAACTCTGTGTTTACTTCATCTTCCAACTCTTCAGGAGCCAGCCAGTTTCCGCGCTCGTCTTGTTTGACGCTAAAGAAATTATTGTTGTATTGCCCGGTAATGGCATTGAGTTTGGCGTCTTTATCTTTCGTACGTGATGAAGCGAAATAAAGCTGATCATACTTTTCTCCGCTCAGCATCGGACTGAACTCGCCACGGCGGGAGTTGAATTTTTCCATTCGTTTCACCTCATAACGAGTGGGATTCTTCTTCCATTCAGGTGCCAATCCGCAACCTTTAATGCCGTTGAAAGCCAACTGACTGCCCGGATTGTAAGCCAAATAAGCATCGTATTGCTTGATGGCATCAGCATAGCGCCCCTTCTTTTGGAGCATTTGTCCAAGGCGAAGGTTGACGATCGTGTCAGGATAGTCATAGCGCAAGGCATTCATGTAGCCGCTAATGGCTTTGTCTGTGCTGTTGATCAGGCGGTTACACTCGGCCATGCGAAAGGCAATGTAGCCGCGTAAGTCGCGTTTCGTAGGAGAAGTCTTGGTATAGACTTTGCGATAGATGGCAGCGGCTTCGTAATATTCGCCAATTCGCTGCTTGGCTTCGGCATCGCTCAATTTGACAGACTTGCACGAGATGAGCGAAAGAAGCGCAAAAAGCATACAACAAATGGCTAAAAGAGCCGGTCGTTTTGGAGTGATATCGGGTATATACATTGTTTATTCGTTTTCGTAATTACTTGAAAAACGCACTCTTGCTGCTTTTATTGCGGAAGTTTATCATAATGTTTGCGTCCGAGGATGTAGTATTGCCACAAAAGACTATAGGGTTTCAGTTCAGGTATCTTTTCTGCAACCGTGGCCTGCAAGTTGGCCTTTCGTACAGCCTTATAGGAGGGTAACAACTTGTGGTATTCACATCGTGCTTCATAGACGGCTTTGGCGTTTTTCCAATGTCCGTCAATTAGAAACTTGAGCGCGGCAACATAATCGAGCAGGGTGCGTAAGCGCATCACCGATGCCAGTTCGTTTTGCGGCAAATTCTTGTAGAGCATCAACAGATTGTTGCGAAAATTCAGAAATGTTTTTCGTGGACTTTCGGCATTGAGTGTACCGCCCCCAACGTGATAGACAACGGATTGTGGGGCGCAAACCAGGCGCCAACCTCGGTTGCGCATCCGCCAACACATGTCAATCTCTTCTTGATGGGCGAAGAAAGTAGCATCCAATCCTCCGACAGCCTTGTAAACATCCGTACGAATGAAAAGACAAGCCCCGGTAGCCCACAACACATCGATAGGAGAATCATACTGTCCTTTGTCTTTTTCGATGGTAGCAAAGAGCCGTCCGCGGCAAAAGGGATAGCCATATTTGTCCATGAATCCACCTGAAGCACCGGCATATTCAAAACGATCCCGCTCACGTTCGGCGATGATTTTCGGTTGGACAGCGGCCACAGTAGGATCTTTTTCCAATAAATTCAATGGAGCATCCAGCCATCCGTCGGTTACTTCCACATCGCTATTGAGCAAGACGGTATAAGGATGCGAGAGCCGGGCAATGGAAAGATTGTATCCTTCTGCAAAACCGTAGTTCTTGTCGAAGCGGATGACCTGCACTGTTGGGAAATGGTTCTGCAGTAGCGTCAGTGAAGTATCGGTCGATCCATTGTCGGCAACAATGACATCTGCCACTTCCGAGGGGGAGTGCTTTACCACCGAAGGCAGGAATTTCTCCAACCAAGCGGCACCGTTCCAGTTGAGAATGACTACTGCTACTTTCTTATCACTTGTCTCCATCGTCTGCCGTACTATCACTTCGTTTGTATTTCCACCGTTTATGCGTCCAAAGCCAGCCACGAGGATCGCGCAAAATGCTGTGCTCCATCCGTCGGGCATACTCTTCGGTCAGCCAATTCTCGGGGGTTTCTTTTGAGTTTTCGGAAAGCAATTGCATTTCCAAACTATAATATCCTCTGCTTCCCATCTTGACATCCAAGAAGATAACCGGAAGATTCAATTTGCGGGCCAACCGTTCTACTCCGGTTAGGATGGCTGTATCCTGATGAAGGAACGTGGTCCAATAGTGCAAATTATTGCGGCTTGGTGTCTGATCAGCCAAGAAGATAACCACAGAGCGGACATTGTTGCGCTGCAAACGGATCACCTCCCGACCGGCATCATTCTTGGGTGTTACGAAAGCGCCGAACTTGGTTCGCAGATAAATGAACAGGTCGTCTACAGCTTTACTCTTCAATGGGCGGTAGAGTTGGTATATTTTAGCCTCCTTGAAGCGCGTGGTTGAGGCCGAATACCACTCCCAATTGCCATAATGGCCCATTAGTAGCAAGCAGCAAGGGTGTCCTTTTGCCATTATTTCATCTACCACTTCGGGATTTTCTATATAAGCACGCCGTTGTACCTCCTCCAAAGAAATATGAGCCAGTTTGATTGTCTCGACAATGTAATCTGCGAAATGATGGTAGAATGCTTTCTCAAGGGCTAACCGTTCTGCCGTACTTTTCTCCGGAAAGGCTGCAGCCATATTCGTGCGCACTACCTTTTTCCGATATCCTATTACGTAATAAATAAATACGTAGAGGATGTCCGACAAGATATACAAGAGGCGCATCGGCAAGATAGCATGCGACTTGACCCATATCCAAAGGACAGTATAGAATAGCTTGCTCCCCATATCATTCAACAAATGCGTCCACGGTTAATGCTGTATGGTCGTCGTTCCACTCACCCAAACGAATGGAACGGGTCTCATTGACCAGTGCCGCATCGAAGGGGGCTTCCACTTTGATGTAATTTTCTGTGAAGCCATGCATCAGTCCCTCTTTTTGAGTATGCTCAAACAATACCTTAGCTGTACGTCCACGATGGGTGTCGTAGAAGGCATGGAGCTTACGGTCTGACATATCCAACAAGACTTGACTGCGAGCATGCTTTACCTTCGGGTCCACAACATAGTCAATCTTCAACGCTTGGGTGCCGGGACGTTCGGAGTAACTGAACACATGTAGCTGAGTAACGTCAAGGCTTTCGATAAAAGCACGGGCTTCTTCAAAATATTCGTCCGTCTCACCTCGGGTGCCGACTATGACATCTACACCAATAAATGCATCAGGCATGATGGTTTTGATCTTCTCGATTTTGTGACGGAATAGGGCTGTGTCGTAACGGCGACGCATCAACTTCAATACGGCATCGCTACCACTTTGCAACGGAATATGGAAATGAGGTGCAAAGCGTTTGCTCGTTGCCACAAAATCAATGGCTTCATCCGTGATCAGATTGGGCTCGATCGACGAGATGCGATAGCGTTCAATGCCTTCGACCTCGTCCAATGCCCGGATCAAATCGATGAAGTGCTCGCCGGTAGTCTTGCCGAAATCGCCAATATTTACACCTGTCAATACGATTTCCTTTCCTCCTTGACGGGCCACTTCCTGTGCCTGTTCAACCATCGATGCAATGGTTCCGTTGCGACTCCGCCCACGGGCAAACGGAATGGTGCAATAGCTGCAGAAATAATCACACCCATCTTGCACCTTCAAGAAATGGCGTGTACGGTCGTCGGCCGAACAGGAAGGAGTAAATGTTCGTATATCGCGTGAAGCGGAACTGACAACAGCGCCTGCTTCATTGGCCTTTTGCAAGTCGTTCAAATAAGAAAGAATATCCAGTTTCTGCTCGGCTCCCAACACCAGGTCCACACCTTCAATGTGTGCCACCTCGTCAGATTTCAGCTGGGCATAGCAACCTGTCACTACAACGAAGGCACCGGGGTGTTCCTTTCCGATGCGGCGGATTGTCTGACGACATTTCTTGTCGGCCAATTCTGTTACGGAACAGGTGTTGACCACGCAGATGTCTGCCACTTCACCCTCGCGTACCTTGCGGATACCTTGCTCGGACAAGAGCTTGCCAATGGCCGAGGTCTCGGCAAAATTCAATTTGCAACCCAATGTGTAGTAAGCTGCTTTCTTATTTTCAAATATAGAGTTGTCTATCATATTTCACTTGATTCAACATGCAAAATTACAAAAAAGAAAGCTTCCATCCTATAAGATTTTCACCTCTTCGGGGTCATAACTGCTTCGGATGCGCCACTCTTGCGGGTAAAGATTGTTGGCGCGTGGGCCGAGATTCTTGACAAAACCCAATGAATGACGTTTATATATCAGCAAAATATACCCTTTTGGAGTACCATCCGGCAGAGTTATTGCCTCTTTCCTCAAGTACGCTACCGCTTGTTTCCAATCCACTTCCACCTGAACAAAGGCATCTTTGTTCAAGGCGGTGCTTAAAGCCAGGGCTTGCGACGGGATAAAGTCTTTGCCTTTACTGGTTCCAACCTCCACTCCGGCCGTCAATACATGGAGTTTGTCGGCGATCAATGCGTAGACGGCTTGCGTCTCCGGTGTCAACTGATGGAGTGTTTGCTCACGCCATACGGCACTCCAGACTCCGGATTGAAGATAATTCTCCACTTCTTTCGGACAGTATGGAATATTCTTATCCTTCTGTCCTTTGCTTTTCTGTTTGTTTTTTACTTTTATGGTGGCAACTTCTCCCTCTTCTTTCTGCAATACTGCCAAGAAGAAGCCCTCGCCACGGGTCAAGTGTGGAAAGAAGTGGTAAACGGGGTTCGAATATTTCAGTTCACGATGGATATTCCACGACGGTTCGACCGGAACCTCCACGGGGTGGGCCCCGAATTCTTCAACAAAATAGCGGATATTCTCCTCGTTCTCTTCCATATTATAAGTACATGTACTATAGACCAACAAACCGCCCGGCTTTAGTGCATTCCATACATCATGTAGAATACGCTTTTGGCGGGCAGCGCAAAGTTGTACATTGGCCACACTCCATTCGCCCGTACTGTCACTATCTTTTCGAAACATACCTTCGCCGGAGCAGGGAACGTCGGTCACAATCATATCAAACAGATCCGTCAATTCGCCTATCTGTTCGGGATCGTCATTGGTGACGATCTGATTGGGGTAGCCCCATTTCTGCATGTTCTCGGCTAAAATATAGCTGCGAGATCGGATCACTTCGTTACTGACTACGACACTACCTTCGGGCAATGCGCTGTGTAGATCGGTCGATTTTCCACCGGGAGCCGCGCAAAGATCGAGGCATACGACAGGCGATGAGACAAGACTCCGAACAACATGCCCCAAAAACATCGACGAAGCCTCTTGTACGTAGTAAGCTCCGGCATGAAACAAGGGATCGAACGTGAACGACAAGCGCTCGGGCAGGTAATAGCCATGGGCGGAACTCCACGGAATGGGTTGCCCTCCATTGATTGTCGACAAGCCCTTGGCGGGGTTCGTTCGGATGCTGACCGGCACATCGGCTTGCAATGCGCGCTCAAAATTCTCATATTCGTCACCCAACAATAGGCGGGTACGGGTAATAAAATCAACAGGAAGTGCCATTTGTTTGAAATGTTTGGTGCAAAAATAGTACATTTGCAGAAAATTATAATCATGCAAGCATCGCTATTTCTCATACCGGTTACCTTAGGAGAGACGGAGCACGTCCGGGTACTTCCTGCCTATAACCGTGAAATCATATTGGGTATCAAACATTTCATCGTGGAGAATGTTCGGACGGCTCGCCGCTTTTTGAAGAAAGTGGAACCGTCTATCAACATTGATGAACTGACATTCTATGAATTGAACAAGCATACTTCCCCTGAGATGGTGGCGGGTTATTTGGCCCCGATGGAGAAAGGCGAATCGATTGGCATCATCTCTGAAGCCGGTTGTCCGGCTGTGGCTGATCCGGGTGCCGATGTGGTAGCGATAGCCCAACGGAAGAAATATCATGTGGTGCCGCTTGTCGGACCTTCTTCTATTATTCTTTCGGTTATGGCTTCCGGGTTCAATGGCCAAAGCTTTGCCTTTCATGGTTATCTTCCTATTGATGCCAACGAGCGAACCAATACGATCAAGAAGTTGGAGGGGCGTATCTATGCAGAAAACCAAACGCAGCTTTTTATCGAAACGCCCTATCGGAATGTGAAATTGGCGGAGGAGCTGATCCGCACCTGTCGCCCAAGCACCAAGCTTTGTATTGCATCGAACATCACGTGCGACGATGAGTTTATCCAAACACGACCGGTCAAAGAGTGGGCCGGTAAGCTTCCTGACATGGCCAAGAAACCGACTATCTTTCTAATATATAAATAACTATGGAATACAAAGCGCATCCGACGGCGGTAATTGATGCCGGTGCCGTAATCGGCGAAGGCACTCATATTTGGCATTTTACCCATATCATGTCGCAAGCTCGCATTGGAAAAAGTTGCAATATTGGGCAAAACGTGATGATCTCTTCTGGGGTAACCATCGGCAACGGGGTAAAGATTCAAAACAACGTGTCCGTCTATACGGGCGTTACTTGCGAGGATGATGTCTTCTTGGGGCCGAGTTGTGTTTTTACAAATGTGATCAATCCGCGCAGTGCCATCTCACGAAAAGAGGAATTCCGTCCGACAATCATCAAACGAGGAGCCAGCATCGGGGCCAATGCCACGATAGTTTGCGGTCATACGATCGGCGAATATGCCATGATTGGTGCAGGATCTGTCGTAACGAAAGACATTCCCCCTTATGCATTGGTCGTTGGTAATCCCTCCAAACAGATAGGATGGGTCAGCGAATACGGATGCAAACTGCAATTTGACGGCACGGGCAAGGCTACCTGTCCCGAAAGCGGGCAGTGCTATCTCCGAAATGAGAACGGAGTGAAAAAGGTGGAATAAGAAGAGCGACAACACTCGGTGCCGCTCTTCTCGGACAAGTGCGTTATAATTGAATAGATACTAACTCCTCACCAAGTTTATGAAGAGCCGTTTCTATCTTGACGGCTTGTGCCGGGCGTGGCGTCTTCAACCCGGAAGCATAATGCCACAATTGTTTTTGATTAATTCCTGTGATACGTTCCAGGCCGGCTTTCGTAAATATCTTAGAGTAGAATTGCAGAAAAGATTGCACATCCATTCTGAATTCCAACCGATATTCACCTTGTAATCGTAGAGGTATTTCACCGCCGAACTCCGCACAATCTTCAATCATATAGTTAATCGCTTGAACGATATTCTGCTTTATTTCATCAAATGTTTTCCCTACCGCTACGATTCCGTCTATCCCTTCAAGATAAGCTGAATAATTGGTTTCAGCATGTTCAATAATGACAGTAATTGATTCCATTTCTATCTCCTTTTTTATTTTGGGTGTTTATGGGAAGTGTGGGATAGAAACTATCCCGCACTCGCCCATTTACATACGGTTAAAATTCTGACAAATCAGCCTCCGTCAAGCCGGCTAATCGTAGAATTGATCTTTGTGTTCCAACAGCTAAATGCTGATTAAGATCACCTGGAACGGAGATGTTGTATCGAGATCCTTTTTTCTTGAAAACCCGATGGTCGCCTCGCATTCGTACGAAGACCCAACCGTTTGCTTTCAAAAGGGCGATTACAGACTTTACTTTTTTTGCCATACTGAAAAAGTTTAAGTGAATAATCGATGCCCAATTGAGCTATGCGCTACAAAGATAACTAAAATTCTCTCTTTTTCAAATAAAATGGTAACTATTTTTCTTCCCTAAGATGAAAAAATAGGAGATAATCATTCGCTTTCATCTCTATAGTTTGTGTCAGCGTGTTTACTTACACATTTTCTTCAATTCGTCGATAATATCTTGATCATACCCCATCTGTCGGGCCATTTCCAAGTCTTTATAGGCGGCCACCTTCTCGTATTGTGCAATTTTTACCTTGGCCCGCAATACATAAAGTGCAGCAGAAGGGGTTGTTTCTGTGAAGAGTTTATTCAAATCGGCCATGGCACGCGAGTTTTTGCCCATCAGAAAATAAAGGTCGGCTCGGCCCTCGTAGAGGATCCAATCGCGGGGCATCTCGCTGATCAAGTAGTTGTAGATGCGTTCGCTCTCGTCGTAATTGCCACGGGTCTTCTCCAAAATGGCATAACCCAAGCGGGCGCGGACAGATTTTTCATTCAAGGTGAGGATCTTGTCGAAGTCGGCTTCGGCAGAAGCAAACTGCTTTTTCGTGAGGAACAGCAAGCCGCGACTGTAGAGGGCCTCTTGATCTTCGGGCTCGATCACCAGCATTGCATTATAATCGGTGAGGGCTTTGTCTATTTCTCCCATCTCCGTATAAAGCGATGCTCGGTTTTCCAACACGGTCAGGCTGCGGGGGTGGCTGCTCAGGGCGGCGGTATATGACACCAACGCCTCCTCTTTTTTGCCTTGCCGACGCTGTACCGTTCCCAAATTACAGAGCAAAGCGAAATTGGTCGGGTTAGCCGGCTCCTCTCGCATGGCATTTTTCAATGCCTCTTCAGCCGACACCCAATCGCTTTTGTCGATGCAATCGCAACTCTTTTGTATCCATTCTTCATATGTTTGTGCGGAGAGACTTTGCATAAGCCCCAGACAGCACAATCCGATCATCACCTTTTTCTTCGTCATCGCAGTCATCTTAATGGTGCAAAGCTACGGATTTATTTTCACGAACTGCCACTTTATAAAATATTTAACCCTGATATAGATCTTTTCTGTCGCCAACTTGTTTTCCGTTCATCGCCAAGCGATTAGAAAAAACTCTTCAGTTCTGAAAAAGTTTCTCCGCATAAAACTGCAGTTCATTCGGGACAAAACTGTAGTTCACTCGAGAGAAAACTCGAGTTTACTCGGCATGAAACTGCAGTTCGCTCTTGAGAAAATTTTTCAGAACTGCCGAACACATTTTTCAAGATTGGAATGCTTCGTTTTGAAACGTCCCCTTCTCTGAAAAAATAGATTTAACATTTGTCGGCGGAAAAGTGCTATTAAATACACAAAATAAGGTATTGGCTTGGCTGAAAATACATTTTTATAGGTATTGCCGCAAGCCGCAGAATCATAGACCTTTGCATAGTTGTAATTTTAAACACGAAAACGAGATGAAAAAAATTGGAATCTTTTTTGGTTCTTCTTCCGGAACAACCGAAGATATCGCCGGCCGCATTGCCGCAAAATTAGGTGTAGCTGATTCGGATATATACAATGTAGGATCGGCAGATGTTGCTGCAGTTCAGAACTATGACGTGTTGCTGCTTGGTAGCTCTACTTGGGGTGCAGGCGATTTGCAGGATGATTGGTACGACTTCTTGCCGCAGTTGAAAGAACAAGACTTGTCTGGCAAGTTGGTTTCATTCTTTGGCTTGGGCGACTCTTCTTCCTTTGGCGATACTTATTGCGATGCCATCGGTACAATCTATGCTGATCTGCAGGGAACAGGTGCGCAGTTTATCGGTCAAGTAAGCACGGATGGTTATTCATTCGACGAATCGACGGCTGTTGTCGACGGCAAGTTCGTCGGCTTGGCTTTGGATGAAATGAATGAAAGCGATCAGACTGACGCCCGCATCGATGCTTGGGTTGCACAGTTGGCCGCCGAAGGCGTTGCATAAAATAATAGGGTAGAGTCGTATGGTGATGTTAGGAACGGGCCTGCCGGGCGAGATCCGTGTCTTTTATAATCATATTTATGAATATAAAAAAGGGGTGCGCAATTTGGTATTGTGCACATTGAACAAATGTTATGCCCCCATGGCGATCGACCGATTGGAGAACCAGCATATCAGTTATTTGGAGCAAGATGCCGGCGAACACGCCGTCAATGTCTATTTTGGCAAGCCCGAATGTATTGAAGCGATTCGGTTGATGGTGACGCATCCCCTCAACGAACTCTCGCCTGAAGAAGATTTTATCTTGGGGGCTCTCTTGGGCTACGACATTTGTCGGCAGTGCGAACGCTTCTGCTCCCGCAAGAAACGCTCCGCTTGCAAGGCTCATCAGGAAGCAACGTAAGGAATATAGCTTCGAAGATAGGACGAGGGCGGTTTTCTTTCTCTGATTTTTATTTGTACTTTTGTAGCGGAAATGTAAATCAGATGAAGAAAATCGTCCTTTTTGTTTGTTGGTTTTGCTGGTTGATGAACAGTGCGCAGGCTGCCCAACCGTTGAAAACGGAGGTGCGGGCCGTTTGGTTGGCTACCGTCCATGGGTTGGATTGGCCACGCCGTACGGCAACTTCCGAGACGACGCGGGAGATTCAACAGCGATTGTTGTGCGAGATGCTCGACAAACTGCAGGAGGCCAACTTCAATACGGTTTTCTTTCAGACCCGACTGCGGGGAGATGTGGCTTATCCTTCGGCAATTGAGCCTTATTCCCGCATCTTTACAGGCAAGGAGGGTGGCTCGCCCGGCTATGATCCATTGGCGTTTGCCGTCGAAGAGTGCCATAAGCGGGGGATGGAATGCCACGCTTGGTTTGTGACTTTCCCATTGGGAACAGAAGAGCATGTCCGCGAAATGGGTAAACGTTCGGTGGTGAAGCGCATGCCGAAGCTTTGCAAAAAGCATCAAGGTGAGTGGTATCTTGATCCGGGTGTACCTGAAACAGCCGACTATATCTTGTCGTTGGTGCGCGAGATTGTGGAAAACTACGATATTGACGGCATCCACTTCGATTATATCCGCTACCCGGAGGCGGCCAAGAGTTTCCCCGATAAGGCTACCTATCAGCGATATGGCAAGAAAACGAAGTTGGATGATTGGCGACGCTCCAATATCAACAAGATCGTGGCTTGCATCTACGATACAGTCAAAGCCAAGAAACCGTGGGTGCAAGTCAGCAGTTCGCCTTTGGGAAAATACAGTCGTATTCCGAAAGTTCCCAATGCCGGTTGGACAGCTTACGAGAGCGTCTATCAAGACCCTGCGCAGTGGCTGCGCGAAGGGAAGCAAGATATGATCGTTCCGATGATGTACTATCTTCATAAGAACTTCTTCCCGTTTGTCGACAACTGGGTGGAACAGAGCAATGGCCGCTTGATTGTGCCGGGGTTGGGGGCTTACCGCTTGCTGAAAGCCGAGGCGGATTGGTCGCTCAACGATGTGACGGATCAGATCGATTATACGACACACTTTGGCGGTGCCGGGTGTGCTTACTTCCGTGCCGGCAATATATTGGCGAACGAGAAGGGGATCTATGATGAATTGAAGAAGGACTATTATCAATATCCCGCCCAATTGCCGCCATTGACATGGCTGAATGATGCTGTTCCGCAAGCACCGCAGGAAGTACATGTCGAACGTATCGACGACGAATTGAAACTGACTTGGGAGAAGCCTGCCGGTGAGACGCAAGACTTGACCTATACCCTTTATTATGCCATGGGCAGCGATACGTTGGATCTCAACCTTCCGCAGCATATTTTGTCGACCCAATGCCATACCACCGAGCTTTATCTTTCTGTACCGTCCGACAAGGAATTGGCTTACACATTTGTCGTAACGGCCTCCACTCGCTATCATATTGAAAGTCTCCCCTCGCACGAAACGTATTACTACCTGTCGAAATTCGAAAAGTGATCGTCTCTATATAATATAATGTATAGAAGAACGCCCGAAAAGGTATCGTTTGTTGCTATATATAATATAATGTATAGACAAAATAGTGATTATTCTTTGAAAATAGTGTCCGGATGCTATGAAAACCATAAAAGCATGAAAGGAAAAAC
>CAVJQR010000026.1:7983-20418 GCA_963651605.1 Agathobaculum sp. | reverse complement strand
TTTTCATCTCGACCACCCTGTTGTTTTTGAACGCTCCGCAAGCTCTGCACCAATCATCTATTACCCTGTTTTTCAAAGCCTTTTCAACATCAAAGAGAGATCACTTGATGTCACTTCGCTCTCTGAGCACTTTCTCTATCAACTGCTTCAATTCGGCTTCGTCTTTCTTGGGGCAAACCAGCAATACATCTTGCGTATCCGCCACGACAAAGTCGTCCAATCCGGCCAGGACCAGCAACTTCTCGGGGAGTTCTTCCTTTACCAAGGTGTTGCACGTGTCGAAATAGAGCACATCGCCTCCGATGCGGGCATTCTGATCGCTGTCTTTATCCAGATGATCGTAGAGCGAACCCCATGTACCGATATCGCTCCATCCGAAATCGCCATCGACCACCACCACGTTCTTGGCCCTCTCCATCACGGCATAATCGATCGAGATACTTCGGCAAGCTTGATAGGCTTTGTTCACTTCCGTCTGCTCCTGTTCGGTCGAATAATAGGGCATCAAACCGGCAAAGCGCTGTGCGATGTCAGGGATGTACGTCTCCAACGCCCGACGGATTGCGGCAACAGACCAGACAAACATGCCTGAGTTCCATGCATAACAACCCGCATTCAAGAACTCGACCGCCGTCTTCAGGTCGGGCTTTTCCTTGAAAGCAAGGACGGGTGCGAAGGCCTCGTCTGTCTTTTGCTTTTGGATATAGCCATATCCCGTAGCGGGATAGACAGGGCGGATGCCCACCGTCACCAAATCAGAATGGCAGCCGGCATAGTCTAGTGCTGTCTGCATGACCTCTTCAAAGCGATCTTCCTGCTGAATATAGTGGTCCGACGGCGTGACAACTATCACGGCATCGGGATCTTTCTGCGCTATTCGATAGGTTGCATACGATATACAAGGGGCCGTATTGCGCCGGCAAGGCTCCGTCAGCACCTGTTCTTCGTGCAACATCGGCAGTTGTTCCAAGACCATCGATTTATAAGCCTCGCCCGTCACCACCAGAAAATTCTCTGTCGGTATGAAGCGGGCGAAACGCTCATAGGTCATTTGGATAAATGTCTTGCCAATACCTAATGCGTCGATAAATTGTTTGGGTTTGGCAGTTCGGCTCAAAGGCCAAAAACGCGACCCCACTCCACCTGCCATAATGATACAATAGCCTCTATTTTTCATACAAAGCTTTTTTGTTATACGGTTGCTTTTTCAACCATGCAAATATACTAATTCTTATTCAATACGGGAATAGGGAGCTTTCATTTTACCTCTCCTCTACAAATTGTTTGCATCAAAGATAGGGAAAAGGGTTCTTTTATTCATATGATTTTTGTATGTTTGCATCGAAATAATGAAAGACAAACAAGCTCTTCGGAGCTACAAAAAACATTACTGCTTTGAACAATTTCATAAAACGCGCCCTAACGGGTCTGATATTTGTCGGCATCTTGCTTAGTGCCATTTTGTATAATGCATACTCATTTGCAGCCCTTTTTTGTCTGATCACAGGGCTCACCTTGTGGGAGTTCTACGGATTGCTCAAACAGTATGAACAAGCCGTGCTGCAACGTACGGTCAATACGCTCGGCGGCATGTATCTGTTCATGGCCTGCTTCCTGCATGCGGGAGGCATCGTCGGCAAAGCCATTTTCATTCCCTATCTGCTCTTCATCATGTATGGCTTCATCCGCGAGTTGTATGCCAAGGCACCCAATCCGATCAACAACTGGGCTTTCACCTGGCTGGCCCAACTCTATTGCGCGGGATCGTTCTCATTGACCAACTATATTGCCCTCATGCCGGGCGAGATGACTCACGAACCGCTCTACAATGCCATGCCGATATTCGCACTCTTCGTCTTCGTATGGCTGAACGATACGGGGGCGTTTTTGGTAGGATCGATGATTGGTAAGCACAAGCTCTTCGAGCGCATCTCGCCCAAGAAGTCGTGGGAAGGATTTTGGGGTGGTGTCATTATCGCCTTGTTAAGCTCACAAGTTTTAGCCTACATCGCACCCGAGATCGGCAGATGGCACTGGTTGGGACTGTCAGCCGCCGTAGTGTTGTTCGCCACGTGGGGCGATTTGACAGAATCGTTGCTGAAACGGACATTGGGCGTCAAGGATTCGGGCAATATCCTGCCGGGCCATGGCGGAATGCTCGACCGATTCGACAGCGTATTGATGGCCATTCCGGCCACCTACATATATATAGAGTTGTTTATTCGAAGTTGAACGTCAACGTCACCATGCGGGACGTGGCTTTCGACAATGCATCGGAATATTTGATCACCTCCTGACCTTGGATATCGGAACGGTCCTTCTCCAACAGATCGACCAAGCCGAAACTGAACTTCAACTCAGGGCAAAGGCGGAAATAGGGCAGATAAATACAACAGCCCAAGCCGAACTCCAAACCAAAGTCGGTACCTTTCAGCAACAATGGGTTGCCTCGCTTGCGGCCCAAGTCGAAGGCTCCATACACACCCCCCGTCAAATAAGGACGGAAATTGTTCATTCGCATGGCCGAATATTTGAGAGATAATGGGACTGTCAAGTAGTTGGAGCGGACAGATGTACTAAATTCGTCGCCACTCTCCTGCTCTTTGAAGGTAAATTTCTTGTCGCCGAAATTGATGGTCGGTGTAAGGCGAAGATTGAAATAGGGGTTCAGATACATGTCGCCAATGACACCCACACTGAAGCCTGGTGAATAGGTTGGGATCTCAGCAAACCATACTTCGCCGTTGGTTGATACACCCGAATGGGTCAAGATCATGTCTTGTGCATGCAATCCGACGTGGAATCCTAAATGAAACAACTTATTGTCCACATACGGTTGGTTCTTCACTTTCTCCTGTTGAGCGAGAAGAGCCAACGGAAATAGGAGCATCATACTCCCTATCATCAGTAAACGCTTCAATTTTATATCTGTTTAATGGTGTTCAATCAATAGAAAAAACGGATCAAATCCTTTTTTATTGCAAAAGTAAAAATATTTAGATGGCGAAAAAAAATATACAACAAGATATTTTTTTCTTTCAAAGAAAAGCGTAAATTTGCGCCAACTAATAGAACAACAATTTAAACGTTTAAAAAAATGGCTTACGTAATTAGTGACGATTGTATTGCTTGTGGAACATGTATTGACGAATGTCCGGTAGGAGCAATTTCTGAAGGTGACAAATACAGCATCAACCCAGACATGTGCGCTGAGTGCGGCACTTGCGCTGATGCTTGCCCGACAGGAGCTATCCACCAAGGATAATATTTTGAGCAATACGAATAAGCTTCGATAAAAACCGGAAGCTTAGAAAAATACGGGAGGCCTTTGTGTAAAGGTCTCCCGCTTTTTTATTCCAAAAAACATAGATGTTTTGAATGAAAATCATAGGTGTTTTTGCAGAAAAACATCCGTGTTCTGATTGAAAAACACCGATGATTTTTCGGCAATCGCCCCGCCCCTTGTCAAAGCCATGCAAAATAGTCTGCTGAAAATAGCCCTACCCTATTTTAAAACAACTATATTATTGCTAATTTTGCAAAATAGATTAAAAGTAAAAAATGGAGATTATTCAGCATATCATCACCAACATAAGTGATTTTCTTTGGTCGTATATCATTATTATTGTACTCATTGGCTGCGGCCTGACGTTTACTGTCTGCACCAAATTCGTACAGTTCAGGAACCTGAGCGAGATGTTTCGCCTCTTGTTTCGCAGCCGCGAGGGCAATGCGAAGACGGAAAGCGGGAAAAAGCACATCTCTTCTTTCCAAGCCTTTGCCGTGGCATTGGCCACTCGTGTAGGAACAGGCAACTTGGCGGGGGTGGCCACCGCCATCAGTGTTGGTGGACCGGGGGCTGTTTTTTGGATGTGGCTGATTGCTTTGATCGGCTCGGCCACGGCCTTTGTCGAGTCCACTTTGGCCCAACTCTACAAGCGAAAAAGCAAAGATTCATACATCGGCGGCCCGGCTTACTATATGCTTTATGGATTAGGGAAACGGTGGATGGGCGTTTTGTTCGCCATCTTGATCACACTCACCTTCGGCATGGCCTACAACTCCGTGCAGAGCAACACCATCTGTGCGGCATGGAGTCAGGCGTTTGGCATCAACGAAGCCATCATGGGCTGCATCTTGACGGTGATCACGCTGGTCATTATCTTCGGAGGTATCCATCGAATTGCCCGATTCAGCGAGGCGATTGTCCCGATCATGGCCCTACTCTATCTGTTTGTGGCATTGGCCATCGTGGTGATTAACATCAAAGAATTGCCCCATGTCATCGAACTTATCGTGAAGGATGCCTTCGGATTCGGCCAGGCCATCGGCGGAGGATTGGGCGTTACCATCATGCAAGGTATCAAACGGGGCCTGTTCAGCAACGAGGCGGGCGAGGGTTCTTCGCCCAATGCTGCGGCAACAGCGGCTGCCACCCACCCGGTCAAACAGGGATTGATCCAAGCTTTGGGCGTGTTTACCGACACATTGGTAGTCTGTTCATGTACGGCTTTCATCATTCTGATCAGCGGTGTTGACATACATGCATCCGATGGTATCCAGCTGACACAGAACGCTTTGACGAGTCAGATAGGAAGTTTCGGAAACACGTTGATCGCAATCATTATTCTTATGTTCGCCTTCAGCAGCATCATCGGCAACTACTATTATGGCGAAGTCAACATCCGATTCATCACGAAGAGGCAAGCGCCCATCTTCCTCTACCGTATTGTCTGCGCTACGATGGTCATGGCCGGTGCCTTGATGACACTCAATATGGCATGGGCATTGGCAGATCTGATGATGGCACTGATCACTTTGTGTAACTTGACCGCCATCTGTCTGCTCTTCAAACAGGTTAAAGTGCTCCTTTCCGACTATATGCGACAAAAAAAGGCCCATATATCAGACCCTGTCTTCAAGAAGAGTTCAATGCCTGATATAGCGGATCGGTTAGATTGTTGGGAGTAAATGAACAATAAAACGAATTGATTATGACACCTATAAAAGCTCTGTTTTTGGATGTCGACGGCACATTGCTGAGTTTTGCCACGCATCAAGTTCCATCTTCTGCCTTGGAAGCATTGCAAAAAGCGCATGATTCAGGGGTGCATATCATCATCGCCACCGGAAGAGCAGCCACCGATCTGCACGGACTGGAGGCTATTCCCTACGAGGCGATCGTGGCCATGAACGGAGCCGACTGCGTCTTGCGCGACGGCACAACGATAGCAAGGAACAGCATCACGAAAGCCGACTTTCTGAAAGTATTGGCCCTTTCCCAACAATACGACTTTCCTTTGGCACTGGAGACCAACGACGGTGTGGTGGTCAATCGGCTTTCTCCTTCCGTTATCGAGTTGGCTGAATTAGTGGCCCACCCCACTCCTCGCGTGGCCGACCTCGAACAGGAGTTTGACAAGATTCCATGTTGCCAAATGTGTATCTATTGCGATCAGGGAATGGAGTACAAAGTCATGGAAAAACTACCCGGCCTTGTTGCTTCACGTTGGAATCCTATCTTTGCCGACCTGAACGTTGCCAACGTAAACAAGGCGACCGGCCTCCAAACAATGGCCGACTATTATGGTATCGACCTCGCGGAAACCATGGCTATCGGCGATGGAGGAAACGACGTTCCCATGCTAAAAGTTGCGGGCATCGGCATTGCCATGGGCAATGCCTCCGACAGTGTCAAAGCGGCTGCCCGCTTCGTCACCGCCCATGTAGACGATCACGGCATTCAAAAAGCATTGATGCAGTGGGGAGTGATATAGAAATTCCAACATTCCATGGGGGCCTATGAATAAAAATACCCACCCCTTAACCAACTATTCTCCAATAAATCCACCCTTTCCTTTTTGATTTTTCAATAATAATCATAACTTTGTTTGGATCGAGTATGGTGGAGATGACGACCAAGACTACTGGCTTGATGGTGTATTATCCGATTATATTTAACTTTTGTGTAGTTATTGCCAAATATTTCACAACAAAATCACCATTGAAATAGAAGAGCAAGAGGCTACTTACTAAAAAACAAACCCCGCAACTCTTTAGTGAAAATGAGCTGCGGGGTTATTATTTTTCAAAACCTTACCAAATCGTCACGCGGTTTTCCGGTGCAACATAGAGTGGATCGTTCGGAGTGATGTGGAAGGCATCATACCATGCTTGGATATGAGGGAGCGTTCCATTCACACGCCATTTGCCGATCGAGTGAGGATCGGATTTCGTATAGACGCGGATTTGCTCGTCACGAATATTCTGCGCCCAGACCGTAGCATAAGCTAAGAAGAAGCGCTGTTCGGGTGTAAAGCCGTTTTCTACGCCCAGCGAATCGCTCTTCATCGCATTTTGGAATGCCTGATAAGAGACCATCAATCCACCATGATCGGCCAAGTTCTCGCCCAACGTCAACTGACCGTTAGCCTTCAAGCCCGGCAATACTTCGATATTGTTGAAGAAGTCCACCAGTACTTGTGCACGGCTCTTGAACTGTTCTGCGTCAGAAGCTTGCCACCAGTCGCGCAAGTTCCCTTCTTTGTCGAACTGACGTCCCTGATCATCGAACCCGTGGGTCATCTCATGTCCGATCACGACACCGATAGCTCCATAGTTCATCGCGTCATCGGCATTCATATCGAAGAAGGGATATTGCAGAATGGCTGCCGGGAAGCAGATCTCGTTTGTCGTCGGATTGTAATAAGCATTGATGGTTTGCGGCGTCATGAACCACTCTTCAGGATCGACAGGTCGGCCTGCTTTGTTCATATTGTCGGCCACTTTCCATGACTGAACGCGAAGCACATTGGCCCAATAGGTATCTTTTGCAATGGCCAATGACGAATAATCTTTCCATTTGTCAGGATAACCGATCTTCACATGGAAAGTGTTCAATTTCTCCATCGCCTTCACTTTGGTCGAATCGCTCATCCATTCCTGCGCCTGAATGCGTTCGCCGAGGGCTGTCTGCAAGTTTTTTACCAATGTCAACATGCGCTCTTTGGCTGCTGCAGGGAAGAATTTTTCGACATACATCTGACCAACAGCCTCGCCCAACGAACCGTTTACGGTATTGATGGCACGCTTCCAGCGAGGTTGGTTCTCTTGACGGCCCGACAATGTCTTGCCATAGAAATCGAATGATTCATTGACGAAGTCATCGCTCAAGAAGTTGGATGCCCCATCGATCACGTTCCACTGCATATAAGCAATATGTTTCTCGACAGGAAGCGTATTGATCAGTTCGGCCACCTTCTTCAACGGCTCGATCTGTCCGACGCTCAGCTCCGCAATAGTCGGAACCCCTACTCCCTTCATGAAGGCATCCCAGTCGATCTCCTTGAATTGGTTCTTCAGATCGTCGTACGACATTTTGTGATAGTTCGCAGCCGGATCGCGCAACTCGGTAGCACTCAGCGAAGCCTTTGCAATGGCCGTCTCGATTTCCATCACAGCTTCCATCTGCTTGGTGGCCTCTTCTTCCGAAACGCCTACCAATTTGAAGAGGTTGACAATGTGCTGTTTGTACTTCTCTCGGATGTTTGTCGTCACCGAGTCCGTATCAATATAATACTCTTTCTGACCGAGGTTGATACCGCCCTGTTCAATTTGGAACAAGTTCATCTTGCTGTCCATGATATCTGCCCCTACTCCGGCATTGAAATAGCATGAAATCCCTTGGGCATACAAGGAAGCCATCATCGGGATAATCTCCGATTTTTCCTTGATGGCTGCAATTTTCTCCAACTGTTCGCTGATCGGGGCGAAGCCGTCTTCATTCAGCTTGACGCTATCCATGGCCAAGTTATAGAGATCGCCGATCTTTTGGGCAACGGTTCCCTCTTCTTGTGGCTGACCGGCAATGCCTTCGATCAACTCTTTCAAGCGAGTTTTGTTTTGTTCATCCAACACATTGAAGATGCCGAAACGAGAATATTCGGCTGTCAACGGATGATTTTTAATCCACCCTCCGCAAGCATACTGATAAAAATCAGTGCCCACAGCAGCAGTCGTGTCCATGTTGGCCAAATCAATGCCAACCTTTTGCGGAGCTTTGGGCTGCTCACCGCAACTTGCCAACAGCATTACCGAAGCAAATGCCACGGGCAAAACATTTTTCAAATTCATATATTTAACTTTTAAAACGGTTTTATTATACCATAGCTATCCGCTGCAAAATTAATCTTTATTTTTCATTTCGCCAAAACGATGCCGAGTATCTCACCCGCCCTTCGGATAGATATTGGAAATAATATCCGTTCCATTAAAAAGTTTCTCCGCATAAAACTGCAGTTCATTCGGGACAAAACTCGAGTTTGCTCGGGACAAAACTCGAGTTTGTTCTCGAGAAACTTTTCAAAAACTGCAGACCTTCATCCAAAAAGCTCGGACCTCTTCCCATGAATAGTAGGGAGCGCGTTGGCTCTTGATGGGGAGCTGCACTTCGTTTTCATTCAGCAACAGTTTGACAAGCACCTCTCCCGCTGCATTACGGAAGAATACCAACTGAAGGTTGGCCCCCATAGGAGCCACGCGATAGTCTTGCCAAGCCAAATGAAACCGCTCCACATCTCTCTCCTGATTACAAAAGCCTTCGATCTGCATGAGGGTCACCAAACGTATCAGATTCGTATCATGGCCAAAACGAAGATCTGACGATGGGACATTTTTCGCCACTGCGCGGTCAGCACTCTCGATGATATTCTGCAACAACGAGACGGCGCAACGGGGCATGATGCCGCCATTGAGAGGGGCCGCCGCATTGCATATATACATCCGCGCATTGATGGTTTTCCAAATGCCGACCAGCTCATCGTATTCGAATAGGTCATAAAACGAAAGATCAAGCTCGACGTTCTGCATATCGGCCGCTATCCAATAGAGGCTTTGCATGAGATGAACCGGGCGAACAATGGCCGATGGCTTCACAAACAACGAGGCCATCAATCGCGCGGGACGGATCTGCTGCTCTTCGAATGCTGTAAAATCATCTCTCCATGCCGCACTTTCGGACGAAAAAGCTTCGCCTTCGGGCGATGTGTAAGCTATATAATCCATATAACGAGGATAGGAACGGCGCGTCACCTGCAAGGACGGGTTCAACTCCTTCAGCCGTTCTGTGAAATAGCTCATGCTCAATGCGCAACGAAGTGAGGTGGATGAGCGGGCGTCGACCGTAGCCTCTCCTTGGAACACCTCGGGAAAGTGGCCATACATCCGCTCGGCTATCGCCCGATGTTGCCGCTCGCCCAACGGAGTAAGCTGTCCACTTCGCCCACGAGCATCTTCCCATACCGGCTGCAACCGCCGGCGGACATCCTCGCCCAAGGGGGTCAGTTCGCTACATTGATGGAGAGAGTCGAAGAGCTGAACGACTTCGCTGTAGCGATTGTCGGAGGACATCCACCGCGATCCATGCCGCCCGTAGTGGCTGATATAGAAAGGAGTATAGCCTTCGGGCGCAGGAGTCTGCACCGATGTAGGAGTCGGATAGGCATAATAGACGCTACCCGTCTGTTCAAGTGTGGGGGCAGTTTGCGCAACAGCCATACCGAAGCAGAGCAAACCACCCACTAAAATCAAGAGTTTTATCTTCATGACTTACAATTGAGGTTGTACTTTCAGATTGTCAATATGATTGGCTTGGATCGCCTCGGAGGCATGGTCGGGGCGAATATCTCCCCACGCCACACTGCAGCCCTCCAACGAAATGTCGGAGGCGGTGTCGAGATAAAATCCACATGTCTTGCCGTGGATGAATCCCTCGCCCACACACGGCCGTTTGTCATAGACACCTCCTTCGTAGGCCGTTCGCTTCTGCAGCAACAAATCGACGTCATCGAAGTAGATATGGTTCACCTTGTCGGGGGTATCGCCTCCCACAAAGACACCGTTTTCACTCGTACATTTGATATTTTTGAAGTAAATACGGCTCACCTCGCCGCAACGCCCTTCGGTGGCCCCTTTCGGAAAACGCCAGCCGGCATCTTTATGATTGCCCACCGCGCGCGGATAGGAGGTCACATAGATGGGTTCGGCTTTGCCCCACCATACGTCGGAAAAGAACATACAGTCGACAATCATATTGGAGAAGATGACATTGGTAACACTCCCTTCATCCCTATTTTGGATGCCAATGCCGCGGTTGCTGTTTTTGACGATGCAGTTATTGAACAGGACATTGTTTATCTTGTCCATGTTTTCCGAGCCGATTTTGATGGCACACGAACGAGAAACCATCGTACAGTTCGTGACAACAATATCTTCGCATGAGCCATACTCTTCAAATTCGCGGCGGTTCTTCAGACAAATACAGTCATCGCCCGACTCGATATGGCAATCGGCTATGCGGACATTCTTCGAATGGTCAATGTCAATGCCGTCGCCATTGCGGATTTTCAAGTTGTTCATGATAGTGATTCCCTCGATCGAAGCGTCATTACACCCCACCAAATGCACTGTCCAATAGGCGCTGTTGCGGATTGTCACGTCACGAATGATCACTTTCTCGGCATTGATCAGCGTCAACACGTGAGGGCGCGGATCGAAATCGGTCACCGGTTTCAAAGCATACGAGTCTTCCAACTCCTCTCCCATGAAGGAAACGCCGTTTCCGTCCAACGTACCCGTTCCACTGATCGTCACCTCTTTCAGGTCTTCTCCGTAGATCCACATCATTCCCTCTCCACGATTCTCACGAAAAGCACTGAGGGAATAGAGCGATTCGTCCGGATGGGCCAACAGTCGAGCGTTGGGTTCCAAGTGCAAATCCACGTATGATGCCAGACGAATCGGACTGCAAAGGAAGGTTCGGCCGGCAGGGACCAGTACCGTTCCCCCACCCGACTGCGAACAATGGTCGATGGCCTTCTGAATTGCTACTGCATCATCGGTAGCACCATCGCCTCGCGCTCCGAAATCGATGATATTATAAATGGTTTCTCCTCCTTTCGGAGTAGTACAAGCCCCCAAGAGCAACAGGCAACATAGGGCACCAATCAGTCTGTTCAATCTCGTCTTCATATTTTCATCTCTTTGTTTTATTCTTTCACTATGGCATCAGTTGGGGCACACAATCCTCCAATTTGGATCCCCACTCCCTACTTGGTTTTTCTCCCATCTCGAACTCCATCGTGCCACCCTCCATAATCATTTGGTGAGTAATGAAGTTTCGCGTGTAAGGCTTCCCATTCAGAGTGGCCGATTGGATATAGATATGGGTCGGTGATGCCTTGCGGGCCACCATCTTGAACTGTTTTCCATTCTCCAAATGGAGCGTAACGGATGGGAATGAAGGAGAAGCCAACAGATAATAGGGCGTAGCGGGGCAGACAGGATAGAAGCCCATCGCGGCAAAAGCATACCATGCAGACATCTGACCTGCATCATCATTGCCGGACAACCCTCCGGGAGCGTTCAAATATTCGGTATCCATAATATAGCGCACTGCCCGCTGTGTTTTCCATGGCTCACCGGCATAGTTGAAGAGAAACGGCACCTGATGACACGGTTCATTGCCATGCCAATAGCGCCGCTCGCTAAACATCGAGTCGAGCTTCGCCACAAAAGCCTTGCGCCCTCCCATACATTCCATCAATCCATAAGGATCATGCGGCACATACCACGTATAATGACAGGGAGCTCCTTCGGTAATAAACGAAGCAAAGGTAAAAGCATTCTCTTCATCCATGAAGTGACCGTCGGCATATCGTCCTTGAGCATAGCCCGTTCGCGGGTCGATGACATGGCGATAATTCTCCGCGCGTTGTTTCAATAGCATGTAGTCTTTGTCATATCCCAAAGCAGAGGCCACCTGCGCCAAGGCGAAATCGTCGTAAGCATACTCCAAGGTGCGCGACACTTGCTCCCGTTTGTGGAAAGCGTCCTTCACCTCATCTTCCAAAGGAATATAGCCATATCGCAGATAGGAGTCCAAGGCCCGCCGCCCCATACCGTTGCGGTAATCCTCTATATCCGCAGGGGTTTCAAAAGCATTCTGCCGCATAGCCTTATACGCTTTTTCGATGTCAAAACGAACACCTTTGCAATAGGCATCACTTAAGGCGGCAATGGCATGATCGCCAATCATGGCAGCCGTGAAACTGTTCCAGCATGGAAAGATCGGAAGCCACCCACCCTGTTCATATTTCATGACCAACGATTGCATCATGTCGCCCGCCTTGTTGGGAAACAACAGGTTGAGTAACGGATGAAGCGCCCGATACGTATCCCACATACTGTAATCTTCGTAGTAAGTATGTCCGGACGGAAGCTGACAAACAAGCGTACTGTCAGCCGGCCACTCTGCTTTTCCCAACAAATTGGAGGCGAATGCCGGGTAACGGCCATCCACATCATTGAAAGTTCGCGGCAAGAACGAGGCACGATAGAGGGCACCATAAAATTTCTGCAAGGCACCCGTATCAGCAC
>CAVJQR010000026.1:0-7973 GCA_963651605.1 Agathobaculum sp. | reverse complement strand
TCAGCACTCTCCACCTCGACCGCGGCCAGTTGCTTCTCCCATATATCGGTCAGTTCGCTACGAGTCTTGTCGAAATTCCAATGAGGAATTTCGATTTGCTGGTTCTTTTCTGCTCCTTCCTGATCGGTAAACGAAGAGACGGCCTTGACCAGCACCTCTTCTCCTTCGCTCACATCAAACGCGACATAGGCACCAATCCTCGGCCTCTGTCCGAGAGAGGTTGTCAATGGCATAATGGAATCTTCATTAAACACACCGTAATCGCTCCACTCTTTCTGCATCGTCACCATAAAATGGCCTGAAAAGCCGGCAGGTTTTCCCCATCCCTGATAGATACGATGGACAGGATTATAGCCATAAATACGATGATGGAGCGTATCGATGCGGATATACCCCTCCCCTTCATCACTATTAGGATTCACCACAAGGTAGCCTTTTCCACCGGCCGTATAGGTGAAGCGAAAAATGGCCGAGCGGGAACGGGCCGTCATCTCGGCACTGATTCCTTCGTCGGGCAGCATGACACGGTAATAGGCCGGGGTGGCTTGCTCGTCATCATGCGCAAAACGAGTGGCACGATCTTCGGGTTGGCAGCGCAACGTTCCGAAGAGAGGCATCAAAGTCATCGATCCATAATCCTGTGTGCAGCCGCCCACTATCCAATGCGCATTGCGAAATCCTTGCAAAAGGGAGTCAACATAGTAGTAAGGGGCCACGCATTTATGCTCTGTGTCTCGCGTCTGCGGTGTCCAAAAATTCATGCCGTTTGGCTCGAGCACCGCGGGCAATGTCTGTCCATACTCTTCCGTATTCTTGCCAAAGAGCCCGGCAGTATGCGTAACACTCGGCGCTGTTCCGACGCGCGTATCAATATAGTTTATGCGTTGGTGGGATGTTGTCGGGCGGTTGTCTTGACAAGAGAGCGTCACTCCCCCACAAACTATTCCCCAACCTATGGCCCATGCCGTAAATAGTCGTCTCATATATTCGTTTTTATAGTTCTCCACCTGTCAAAAGGTGATGCGTGAAGGTAAGCATTCCACCGAGTATCAAGGGCGAAAATAGAAAACTTTTAGAGAAATATAGTAAAGCTTCTGTTAAATACTTCCGAAGTTATTGTTTTCTTTCGGAAAACGACCCGGCTTCTATGGCAGATGTTCATTATGCCAACCCAGCTACTCTCCTTTGCGGATTGTCGAACTGGGCAATACACCGAAGAAAGCCTTATAGCATTTGGTGAAATATTTGGGATCGTTGAAGCCGACTGCGTAAGCAATCTCCGAGACATTCACATCCGAAGTTCTCGTCTGCAGCATATGTTGGGCCATGTTCAACCGATAGCTTTTCATGTATTGTCCGATGGGTTGCCCCGTCAAGTCCTGCATTTTCTTATTGACTAATGTCTTACTATAGCCCATGTCCTGCACAAAGCTTTCGAGGTTATAGTCGGGATCGGCATAGTGTTCTTTCATCAGTCGGGCAGCATTGGCAAGGAACACCTGATCGCGCGAGCCGCTCTTGACCGGCAAAGCTTCGACATCTGCACTTGCTGAGAAGATTTGCTTATAGCGGCGGCGCATTTGCAGGATATTATGGATGCGCAAACGGAGGAGTTCTTCGTCGAACGGCTTGCTCAAATATTCATCGACTCCTATCTCGAAGCCACGTTTCTGCTGAGCTTCGGACTGAATGACGGTGAGCAGCAAAATAGGAATGTGCGAGGTGGCAAGATTCTCTTTGAGGCGGCACGACAATTCCATTCCATCCATAACCGGCATCATCAAGTCGCTGACAATCAAATCAACCGAATGTTGTTGGACAATTGCCAGGGCTTCCTCTCCATTGCCCGCTTCGAAAAGCATATAATCGTCTGCCAACAAGGTATGAATATAGGCACGCATGTCAGGATTGTCTTCAACAATCAGCACCGTCTCTCGCTTTTGTGGCTTCTCTTGTGGCTCAGAAAGAGAGGGACATGCCCTACCAATATCTTCAAGCTCCTCTCCTTTCGGCCCATTGTCGGCGGTCGGAAGCAATGGAATCAGCAAGCGGAAGGAGGCTCCTTGGCGATGATTGTTGCGGGCGAAGATCTCTCCGCCGTGAAGATCGACAATCTTTTTGCAGAGAAAGAGGCCGATACCGGTGCCGGTCTGCCCATACACGGGATATTTAGTGCTCTTCTTCGATTGATAGAAACGGTCGAATATTTTCTCTTTCTCCGCTTCTTCAATGCCGTGGCCGGTGTCGCTCACATTCATATAGAAGAGGCGTCCGCCCTTTTTGGCTTTGATATCTGCGACATATATAGCAATGCACCCGCCGTCGGGGGTGAACTTAATGGCGTTGGATACGAGGTTTACCACCACCTTGCGCATATAAGCCGGATCGATCAACACCCGCACGTCGGACAATCGGCAGTAGGAACGGATCTCTATCTTTCGTTCGTTGGCAAAGACACGGAAGGGGATCAGCAAATCATCCATGAAGCGGCGGAAGTCGGTCGGGCGTTTGTCGAGCTCGACGCTGTCGGTATCCAGCTTGCGGAAGTCCATCAACTCGTTGACCAGCTCCAACAAATAGCGGGAGTTGCGCTCGGCCATCTCCAATTGTTTCCGCACACCTTCTTCGTTTGTCTCTTTCAAGGCGTGCTCAATCGGCCCATGAATCAACGTGACGGGCGTGCGAAATTCGTGTGTGATATTCGTAAAGAAGGTGATTTTCTCCTCGGTAATCTCTTTTACTTGCTCGGCCATCTTCTCCAGGCGTAGGTTCTGAACCGCCAACTCGAGGGTGCGCTGTTCCACTTTTTTCTCCAAATAAGCCCTTTGTTCACGATAGTTTTGCATCTTGTAGCGATAGAAAAAATAGACGGTCAAGACGATGGCAAAGAGCAACAGCAAGTAGAACCACCCCGCTTTATAGAAGTAGGGCGACACTTCGATGGCGATCTCCGTCGTAGCGTCCGACCATCGTCCGAACTCATCGGTGGCGCGAACTTGCAAAGTGTAGCTTCCTGCTGCAACCGCAGTGTAGCGTGCCATATAGTCGCCCGGCTGTGTTTCATTCCACTCTTTCTCGTATCCTTTCAAGCGATAAGCGAACCTCACCCGGCTACTGTTGCCATAATTCTGTGTGGTGAAGCCGATGGCGAAACGATTCTCTCGTTCATGCAAATATAGGCGTTGCGCATGTGTGATGTTGGTCGTCAGATAGTGCCCGCTTGAAGGATAGACAAGTGTACCGCCCACTGCCAGCGAAGCAATCTTCACCTGCAGATCGACCGCTTGCGAATCCTCCTCGTGCGGGTGAAGAATCATCAGTCCGTTGGCCGTAGCCATATAGATAAGGTCATGCCGCTTCGAATAGAGGATGCCGTTCGATGTGGCAGGAAGATCATCGGCTTGGGTGTAATTGCTGAAAGTCATCGTGGCGGGATGCAGACGAGATACGCCGCCGGTGGTGGTCAGCCAAAGATTTCCATCGCCATCTTCTACCATACCCGTGACTGTATTGCTGGGCAACCCATGGCGGGTCGTATAATTTTGAAAGACAAAGTGGTTGTTCTTGTCGCTCTCCAAGCGATAGAGTCCACTGCCGTTACCGCCCAACCATATAATGCCATTCCGATCTTCCAAAAGAGTATTGATCTTCTCCAGCTGTGTCGACTGGGGATTGTCCAATTTATATTTGAGATATTTGTAGTCAAACCGCTTGTTGGATTTGGCAAAAGATGTAAGATCTACAATAAAAAGCCCTTGTGTAGTGCCTACCCACAACCGTTTCTTGCCGTCGATCAACAGGGCATGAATCGCTTCAAACTCATTGTCGGACCGGTCGAACAAAACGCGGACAAAAGCCTCTTTCCGCTTGTCGAAAAACAACACGCCGCGGGTCGTTCCAAACCAAATACCGTGGTTGATCACATCCTCGCACGCACTATTGATGAAGTCGCTGCCGAAGTCGGGGTATTTGTCTTGCGTATAACGTTTGAATGTATGATTATGCGGCTTGTTCAAGTCCAAATCGTTGATTCCCACTCCCCACGTATAGGCCCACAAATGGTTGTCAGAATCAATCAGAAGTCCCATCAACGTATTGTTACTGAGCGAGGTAACATCGTTAGGAGAAAAGAGATATCGCTCGAAAGCTCCCGTGTCCTTGCTCCAGCGCATCAGTCCGCGTTCGGCCAAAGCAATCCACATATAGCCCTCGCGATCCTCTTCAATCGCACTGATCGTGGGTGGATTCTGCTGTAAGTCGGCCATCTCGTCCGTCAACCATTCTGTCTGCAACCGTTTGGGCGACAAGAGATTGATGCCTCCGCTTTCGGTTCCTAACCAAATCGTCTCGCCATCCGTAAAGAGGCAATGGATGGCATTGCAATTGATGGAGGCATCACGTCGGTCACTGCGCTGACGAATAAACGAGAAGGTGTCGGTCGCACGGTCGTAAACATTCAATCCATTCAAGGTAGAGACGATCAGATCGCCCCCATCGGTCAGCTGAATATCGGTGATATAGGCCTGACTCAACATGCCAAGGCGGTGAGTCGAATAGCGATAGCGCTGCAACGTCTGCCGCCGATGATGGTATTTGAAGAGCCCACGGTTGGAGCCAATCCATAGCCAATCGCCGTCTGCTTTCATACAAGAGATGCGCCAATCTTCACTAAACGAGGCAAGCGTAGGCGACAACGGCTCGGCTTTCAGCAGATGGTTCTCCGCTTTGCCGATGCGGCACACTTCATTGTCAATGCCTGCACACAGCGTCCAATCCAAATCGATCAGAGCCCGAACGGGCGAGGTGCAACCCTCCGCCAAATGATAGTATTGCTTCACGGAGCCGTCGCCCGCCATTTCAATACACCACAAATCCTTGTTCGTGGCAATCCACATGGCCCCTTGATGGTCTTTGTAAAGGGTGGTGACATTTTCGTTGAATAATGATTGCAAGGAGCTGTCCGAAGGCAACGCCAACGTTACCGATGCATAACTGTCGAGATCGATCATATCGATGCCCCCTTCGGAAGCAATCCACAACCGATGGTGGTCATCTTCACAAAGTTTATGGACAAAGTCATTCTTCAGATGGAAAGGTGTGCTCTCCGTTCCATAGTTCAAAAACTGATAACCATCGTATCGGCTGATGCCATAGTGCGTACCCACCCAAATATAGCCGTCCGAGTCTTTGCAGATATCGCTCACAAAGCTATAGGGCAACCCCGATGCCTCGGTAAGGAACTGGAAGTTATACCGACTAAAATAGCGCCCCGCTCCTTCTGCATGAAGCGAAACGAGTGGGAGAAGAAAAGCCAATAATAGTATCAAGCGCTGTTTCATCGTATTCCATTCAGGTCTGTTTTTCAATACTACAAATATACACTTTAAATTCAAACAGCAAAGCATATAGATGGATATTCTTCCTATTCATGACAAATATCCCCGACGAATAAAGACGATGGTAGGCAGTTCTGAAAAATTTGTTCGGCACCGAACTGCAGTTTCATGCCGAATGAACTGCAGTTTTCTCGGCACAAAACTCGAGTTTTCACCCGAATGAACTGCAGTTTTATAGGGAGAAACTTTTTCATGATTCGGGCACTGTTTTTTCAAACCATACGATCTTCGTGCAATCTCTTCGCCACGTTTACGATTGTTTATCGGAATCAGGAGTCTTACGATACTGACTCGGCGTCATCTTATAGGCTTGTTTGAAGACACGCGTGAAGTAGCTTGTGTCCTCAAAACCGCAGGTCATGGCAATGTCGCCCACCGCCTGCTCGGTAGAAGCCAACAGACGTTTGGCCTTCTCCATCCTAAGCTGCAAGATAAAGCCGGTGGTCGTATAGCCGGCAATGGCCCTCACTTTTCGGTCGAGTTGCGTACGACTCATACAAAGATGGTCGGCCAAAAAATCGGCATTCAACGTTTTCTCTTCGATATGGGCATGCACCATCCGCGTGAGCTTGTTCATGAAGTTCCGTTCTCCGATGGTAAGGTTGACACTCGCTTCGGTACCTTGGCGCAAGGCCGCTCCATATTTCTTCCGAAGCATATGCCGTTGCTCTAACAATCGCTCGACGTGCGCTAACAACTCCTCGGCATGGAAGGGTTTCATCAGATAGGCATCAGCGCCTTTTTTCACGCTGCGGATGCGGTCTTCCGTCTCACTTTTGGCCGTCACAACGATGATCGGGATATGGTTCGTAACCTCCTCCCGACGAATCTCGTCGCACAATGCATAGCCATCCATGCCGGGCATCATCAAGTCGGTAATGATCAGGTCGGGCATACATTGCTTGGCTTTCTCGACACCTTCCTTGCCGTTTGTAGCAAAATAGAGTGTATATTTTTCTTTCAAAAGGGTACTGATGTAAAGCGAGATATCATGACTATCTTCCACGATCAAGACTGAAGGAAGCGTATCGGGATTCGTTGCTTCCATATCGGGCATGGGTTCTTCTGCAAACGATGGGGACTCGACATAGGCCGCTTGCTTTTGAGCTTCGGCATAGGTCCAAGGAATAGGCTGCTCGTCGGGGCGTTCCATGGGCATCGTCAAGGTGAAAATCATGCCATGCGGCCGTTGGTTGGCTGCCGTGATCTCACCTTCCATGCTCTCCACCATCTGCTTGACAAGGGGCAGTCCTAAGCCTGTACCTTTCTTTCCTTCGCTGTTGCCCCCTTGATAGAAGGTATCGAAGATATGGGGCAAGTCCTCTTCTGAGATTCCCCGCCCATTGTCGGCCACCTCCAACACGAAACGTTTTTTTACCACCCGCGTACGCAACAGAATCGTGCCATGTTCATCCGTAAATTTCAAGGCATTGGAGAGAAGATTGCGAAGGATTTTCTCAAAATATTCAGGAACGAAATCGATCTCCAACTCGTTTTGTTCGGGCTGAAAAAGGATGGTAATCCGGCTGGAAGCAGCATAGTCTCGATACGACTCGAGCATCATCCGTATATAGGCAATGACATTGCCACGATACCAATGCTTGCGATCGGCTTTTGCCATGAGCTTCGACATGTCAAGCAGTTGGTTGACCAACTTCAACAGACTATTGCCTTGGCGCTGAATGGCATCAAGATAGCGGCCCTGTTCCTCTCCTCCTGCCATCTGCTTTTGCTGCATCTGCTCCACCAAGCCGAGGATAACCGTCAAAGGGGTGCGAAATTCGTGCGTAATGTTCGTGAAGAAGGTCATTCGTACACGCTCCATCTGACGCAATACCCTATAGGCTTGCAAGCGCATCCGCAAGGCATACCAAAGAAAGATCATGGCAAAGGCGACAATCGTCAGGATCAAAATACCCACAGCCAAAATGATTCGCTTGAGTCGTTGCTCATCTTCAAAATTTTTCTTGATGACGCTCATCTCGCGCATGCTCTTTTCTTTTTCATAGTTGACGCGTTGGTTTTGCAAATAGGCCATATTCCCTTTGCTGGCTACACTATCTGCCAAGGCCTGACTGCGGATATAACTGTCCAAAGCACGGCGGCAATCGCCCTTTTCTTCATACCATTTGTAGGCAATACGGTAGACTTCACTCAAATGTTCGAGAGAATTGATCTCGGTAGCCGTCTCCTTTGCGCGAAGAAGATAGGTCTCTGCCTCATCGAATCGCTTCTGATCCATATAGACACGGGCCAAGGAGAGGCACGATTCCAGCCAATGCCAGCGGTCATCGTCGCCGTCCATAATATCGTATGCCGCTTTGTAATGCTGCAAGGCTCCGTCCAAATCGCCTTTTTTCTCCTCGATCCTACCCAAATGATTATAGCACAAGGATATTCCCAAGCTTGAATGTGCCAAACGATTGTGGTCCAACGACTGACGATAGTAGACTGTTGCCGAATCATATTGGGCACGATCTTCGAAAATGGCTCCGATATTGGCATAGTTGATGGCTTGCCCCAAGTCGCTGCCCAACTCTTTCTCGCCAGCCAAAGCTGTTCGGAAAGTGCCCTCTG
>CAVJQR010000025.1:15597-20544 GCA_963651605.1 Agathobaculum sp. | reverse complement strand
TTCCTACTTATATTAATCTGCAGGGAGTGTTTTCGTATAAACGTTACTCGGAAAGCCAGTCGCTTTTCTATGAAGATGTAGTGCCGGCCTTCATCAAGCAGAAAGAATTGTATGCCAAGTTGAAGTTCGGCTTCCCGTTCTTGAATAGGGCGAAGGCGGAGATTGGTGTCGGATATGGCCGGTTGAACGATTTCTATTTCCAAAACTCGAATGTCTCTTTCTCGAATACCAATTTCGAGCACAGCCAATACAATATGTTTGCGGGCTCGATCAGTATCGAACAAAATTCATTGGGTACAAAGATTTACCCCATCACGGGAAAGAAACGGACATTGAATGCGCAATATCTCCTTGGTCGAGAGCATTATATGCAGAATGGAAGCAAGAAAGACGACTTTTCCGAGCGGCTCAATTGGCTGCAAATGAAAGGCCATTGGGAGCAATATCATGAGATTAGCCCGTTGTTCAATTTAGGATATATGGGCGAAGTGCTTGTCTCCAGCAAGAATTTACTGAGTAATTATACGGCAACTATCTTGCAAGCGCCTGCGTTTACGCCGACTCCTCACAGTACGATCGTCTTCAACGAAGCCTTTCGTGCGAACCAATATGTGGCATTGGGCGTATCACCCATCTTTAAGTTTAGTAAGATGCTTCACTTGCGGCTCGATATGTATGGCTTTTCTCCGTTGAATGAGATATTGAAGCAGCCGGTGGTTGTCAATAGTAAGGACTTCAATCTGCCCTATTACGGCAAGTTCATGCACACTTTCCGCTATATGGGAGAGGCGGCTCTGGTGCTTCATCTGCCGTTTGCCTGCATCAGCCTCTACGCCAATGGCTATAGCTATCCGTCGAGTAACTTCAATTTCGGATTGAACATTGGTTATTTGCTGTTCAATCCGAAATTGATTGATTAGAAAATGTCAGAGTTTCAACGACTTCTTCTTTAAGGAGTCTGTCGGCATCTCGACAATACTTTTATCGTCCACGTTCGGATCGTAGTCGTATCCCCGTTGACGATAGATGTTCAGAAGGCGAGGAAGCCGCTCTTTGAATCCTTCGAAGTCTTTCTTGTTCGGCTCTGTCCATTGGATTTCGGCGAGGGCTGCCATACGAGGTAGTATCTGCGACTCCATTTTGAGGCTATCGGCTGTCCATTCCGTCCAGATGCATCCTTGCGCGCCAATAATGTATTGCTTCTCTTCGTCCGTAAGCGAGTTGGGAACGGGTTCGAAGTGGTAAACGCGTTTGCTGCGGTTGATTCCTTGAAGCTTGTTCCAATGCGGATTACTGAAGTAGAGATATTGGATCGGTGTCATGATGACCGGATGATGAAGTCGGGCCGCTTCGATTCCTCCTATCGTGTCTTGCCAAGAGAATACCGTCAGGTTGGGAGTCGGACCACCCTCAAGGATTTCGTCCCAGCCCATGACTTGCCGCCCATGATCGTTGATGAATTTCTCCATTTCTGCCATGAACCAAGTTTGCAGTTGGGCCTCTTTCGTATGTTTTCCGTCGGCTTTGATGCCCAGTTCTTGTATCTTATGTTGGCATTTCTGACAGTTTTCCCAGCGGATTTTCGGACATTCGTCGCCGCCAATATGGATGTAGGGCGATGGAAATATGTCTAAAATTTCCTCCATCACCTCCTTCGCAAACTGAAGACTTTGTGGATTGCCCGCACAAAGTACGTCGGGAAATACTCCAAATTCGCAAGGAATAGTGTAAGGCCCACCCGTACATCCCATTTCCGGGTAAGAGGCTAAAGCTGCCATCATGTGGCCCGGCATATCAATTTCAGGAATAATGGTGATATATCGTTCGGCAGCATAGCGCACCAGCTCCCGAGCTTCTTCTTGGGTATAGAAGCCTTCGTGGGGAATACCGTCGAACTCACGCGTCTCACGATTGATGATGGTCGAGTCACGATGTTGGCCGATGGTGGTCAGCTTCGGGTATTTCTTGATTTCGATACGCCATCCTTGGTCTTCGGTCAGGTGCCAATGGAAATAATTGATGTGGTGCAATGCCATCATATCCACCAACTGTTTCAGATAGGAGAGGGGAAAGTAGTGGCGTCCGACGTCGACCAAGAAACCACGATAAGGGAAGCGTGGATAGTCGACTACCTCACCGGCTGGCAATACGGCTACTCTTTCAGTTCCTTTGACGGGGGGCAATGCCTTGAAAAGCGTCTGAATACCATAGAAAACACCCGCTTCTGTTGCCCCTTCGAGGGCGATTTGCTGTTTGGAGATCTGCAGATGGTAGCCTTCCGTATGGGAAAGCGTATCGCAAAGGCTCAAACGAATGCAGTTGGAAGCGGCCGTTTGGTGAACAACCGCCGGGCGGATACCGGTCGCTTCTTCGATGGCTTCAGCCAGGAATTGGGCGTTTCTGTCCATTTTCTCGTTACTGTCGTCCAAAGAGATCACCGTGTTTTTACGAATCACGAAAGGCGCTTGGTCGATGCTCTCCACCACCGACTGCGGTTGTGGAATCACGTGGAGGCTGCCTTGCTCGACAACCGGAGTCGAACACCCCGTGCCGAGGAAGATCGCCAAGGCATTCCATAGGGAAATCCAAGTTCTGTTTCTCATCATTTATGGCATTTTGTTGTTTAGTATTCGTTCGATTTCTGCCAATTCCTCGGCAGTGAATGTGGTTTGATCCAAAGCCTTGAGGTTGTCTTTCAGTTGGGTTACGGAGCTGGCCCCGACCAAAACGCTGGTGACACGCTCGTCCCGCAAGAGCCAAGCCAGTGCCATTTCCGCCAATGTTTGCCCACGACGCTGCGCCAACTCGTTCAGTAACGTGGCTTTTTGTACTTTCTCGGTTGTGACTTGCTCGCGTTGTAGATGTCCGGTAGACTTGGCCGCGCGCGAATTCTCGGGGATGCCATGCAGGTATTTGTCGGTTAGCAATCCTTGGGCCAAAGGAGAAAATGCAATCATTCCCACCCCCTCTTCTTTCAATAGAGGGAGGAGTTGCGGCTCAGTCCAGCGATCGAACATCGAATAGCGCGCTTGATGAATGAGACAGTGTACCCTTTCTTCTTTCAAAATCTGCAGTGCCGCCTTCGTTTGTTCGGCATTGTAGTTGGAAATGCCCACGTAGAGCGCTTTCCCTTGTCGGACGATATCCACCAAAGCCTCCATCGTTTCCTCGACAGGTGTTTCGGGGTCGGGGCGATGCGAGTAGAAAATATCGACATACTCCAGGCCCATCCGCTTCAGACTTTGGTCGAGGCTGGCCATCAGATACTTGCGGCTCCCCCAGTTCCCATACGGGCCCGGCCACATGTCGTAGCCGGCTTTTGTCGAAATGATCAGTTCATCGCGGTAGCGGCCCAGCCCCTTTTTCAGGATCCGTCCGAAATTTTCTTCGGCCGATCCATAGACCGGCCCGTAATTGTTGGCCAGATCGAAGTGGGTGACCCCCTCGTCGAAAGCCGTGAATGCTATCTGAATAAAGTTTTCGAACGTGTCGACACTTCCGAAATTGTGCCACAATCCCAACGAAAGTGAGGGAAGCAGGATGCCACTCTTTCCGCAGCGCCGATATTTCATCTTGTCGTATCGTTCGTTTCGTGCTAAATAATCGCTCATTTTTTCTGTCTATTTATATTAATAATGTAGTTGTTATTTTTTTTTGCACAAGGTAGTAATAAAATCGAAACTATGCAAGAGGTGAAAACAACGAAAAGACTATAGAAAATCTGTTCGGCAACGCCTCTTGAAAAACATGGGAGTTTTGCTTTTAAAACACCTATGTTTCTTGTCAAAAACACCTGTGTTTTTCGTTTAAAACACCCGTGTTTTTGAGGGGAAAATCAGCCTGTTTTTTCTCATTCTACGAAAGAAGATTTTTTGTTGTTGCTTATTGTACAACCACTGCTTGCTCGACAATTTTAATATTATAGAAATTGAAAATGAATAAGTTTCGATTTTTCCATAGGTGAAAAAGCAATGCGGCGAAGGAAAATATTTCTTGTAATTGTTAGGAAAGTCGAAAGTCTAAATGTATATTTGTAGCTCAAAAAAATTATAAACGCAAAAAAAATTATTGGATTATGGAGAACACTCGTCGATCCTTTTTGAAGACAGTATCGGCTGCCGGCTTGAGCGTGGCCGGTTTAGCTGTATCCAACAATGTTGCTGCAGCTAATGCTGTTACAGCAACCAGTGCAGAAAAGAAAAAAACTGCCGGCAAGGATGATGGAAAATTACGTTTCGGTTTTATTGGAACCGGTTCACGTTGTCAAGAACACATCAATAATGTATTGGCTATCCCCGGCAACAAAATCGTAGCTATCTGCGATATCCAGCAGGGACCATTGGAAAGCACACTGAAACACATCGCAAAATTCAATGTGGATGCTCCGAAAGTTTACACAGGCAGCGAACATGAATTTGAAAAGATGCTGAACAATGAAGATTTTGATTGCGTCATCATCGCCAGCCCATGGGAATGGCACGTGCCGATGGCCGTGGCAGCCATGAAAGCAGGTGTCCCTTATGTCGGCGTAGAGGTATCAGCCGCCAACACATTGGAGGAGTGTTGGGACTTGGTCAACGTGTCAGAATCGACAGGAAGCCACCTGAACATTATGGAAAATGTTTGCTATCGTCGCGATTGTATGGCAGCATTGAACATGGTAAGAGAGGGTTTGTTCGGAGAAATTCTGCATGGCGGTTGCGGTTATGAGCATGACCTGCGCGATGTGAAGTTCAACGACGGAAAGAACTACACTTATCAAGAGGGAGGAGAGCTGAGAATGGGTCCGACAGCTTTTGCTGAAGCTCAATGGCGTACGAACCACTCCATCCACCGTAACGGGGATATCTATCCGACTCACGGCATCGGCCCGGTTGCTCACTGCATGGATATCAACTGCGGTAACCGCTTCCTTTCTTTGAGTGCTATGGCTACTCAGTCAAGAGG
>CAVJQR010000025.1:3347-15587 GCA_963651605.1 Agathobaculum sp. | reverse complement strand
CAAGTTTATTGTAGAAAAGGGCGGTGCTAATCACCCTTATGCCAACATTCAGTTCAACTTGGGCGATATTGTTACTTCAATGATCAAGTGTGCGAACGGCCAGACCATCATCGTTACACACGATACTAACTCACCTCGTCCTTATTCGTTGGGCTTCCGCGTACAAGGTACGGAAGGTTTGTGGATGAACGATGGCGATCATGTATATGTTCAAGGCAAATCCAAACCTCACCGTTGGGATTCTTCAGACGATTGGTTCAAGAAATACGATCACAAACTGTGGTCGGAACACGAAGCTGAAGCCGCAGAAGCAGGCCATGGCGGTATGGACTACGTGATGATGTACGATTTGATCAACGCCATCCACAACAAGAAGCCGGCTCCAATGGACTGCTATGATGCTGCTGCTTGGAGTGCTATTTCTGCATTGTCGGAGATGTCAATCGCTCGTGGTGGTGCTTTGGTTGATTTCCCTGACTTTACTCGTGGCCGTTGGATCAACAGAAAGAATACATTTGCTTTGTAATCAGGCATGAATCCATAATAGTATACGAGGTATACTATTTATAGAACAAACGCTCTATCTTCTCTCTTTGTGGAGAAAGGATAGGGCGTTTCTTTTTTTCTTCGGCATGAAAATATTTTTTCTTCGGCATGAAAAAAGAAAAAGCTCGGGATGATTTTCTGAAAAGCTCCCGAGCTTTTTTCTTGTTGGTATAGCCTATGTCGGCTGTTTATCTGTTCTTTTTTTCTTATTCCTTTACTTGGAATGTGTAGCTGCCTGACGACAATTCTTGCGGTTGTAGACCGGGTATTTCGACTGTCGCACTGGTATTGGCAGGGATGGTGATGTCGTATCGGATCATTCCATTCTTCCTTTCCCATCGGCTTTCGATACGTCCGTACATACTGTCGTAATGTCCTTGTGCAAAGCTCAAGCCATTTTGCTCGTCTGCATGCGGACGAATGAAGAAATGTTTGAAGCCCGGAGCTTTTTCGTCGCGTTGAATGCCGACAGAGTAGTTGTACATCCAGGCGCCTACTGCCCCGAAAGAGTAGTGGTTGAACGAGTTCATGCTATTGTTGCCGCCGAATCCATTCTGTTTGGTGTAGGAGTTCAATCGCTCCCATACGCTGGTTGCACCTTGATTGACAGGGTATAACCACGACGGATAGCTCTCTTGCCGGAGCAATCGATAGGCAATATCATTCAATCCGGCTTCAGTCAGCGCCTTGCTGATCCAGGCTGTTCCGATGAAGCCCGTCATGAGCGAGTAAGGAGGGCACTCCGTTCCTTGATCGGTATAGTTTGTTCGTGTGACGGTATTCTTGAAGTTGGCGATGAACTTCTCCTTGATGGCAGGCTTGATAAAGCCGAAAGCCAAGGGAAGGACGTAGGATGTTTGCGTATCGACCAATTGTCCTTCTCTTTTCTCATCGAAAGCAGAGGCGATAGTCTTGCCGGTTTGAGGATCAATATACGTTGCATGGAAATGATCGATGCGCTTCTCCCTTTCATTTTTGTATCGTTCTGCATCCATTTGATGTCCAAGGATTTGAGCGATCTTCTCCATCAACTGCAGATCGTAGATATAGTAAGCTTCCCAAAGCAGGGACTTGTCGTTTTTATTGTCTTCCAATCCGAGCCAATCGCAGAGGTCGCCCCATTGTTTGCTTTGCACGATGATATTCGTTTTGGGATCGATCGTATGGGTTTGGATATATGCTATGTACTTCTTCATGGCAGAATAATGTTCCCGAAGTAAGACCGTATCGCCATATTGTTGGTAGCACTCCCAAGGAACAGTAATGCCGGCACTGCCCCAAAGCAGGCCTCCGAAGCCGCCGCCCACGGGAGCAATGTCTTGGAATTTTCCATTCTCCAACTGAACGTCCCGCATGTCACCAAGGAACTTTCGCAAGAAACGGGACGCATCCGACATATATGTGGCCGTTCGAGAGAAGACCGATATGTCACCGGCCCAGCCCATTCGCTCATTTCGTTGCGGACAATCGGTCGGGATAGAGAAGAAGTTGCCCAATGTGGACCATTTGATATTCTCCCAAAGGCGGTTGATCTTCTCGTTGGACGTCTCGTAGTGGGACGCAATTTGATCGATCGAACTGAGCACAATCCCCTGCACATTCTCCAAAGGAAGCGGCTTGTCGATCCCCGTTATTTCGATGAAACGATAGCCATGGTAGGTGAAACGGGGCGAGTAGCTCTCTTCCGTTGTCCCTTTTGCCGTATAGATGTCTTGTGCCATGGCAGCACGAATATTCTCCAACATGATCATGCCCGCATTCGATTTGTACTCCTCCATTTCGGGATAGAGTACTTCTGCATAACGCAAGGTAATCTTGTCGGCGGGCTTCAGTCCGCGGAAGGTAATTTTCGGTACGCCAACCATGTTCTGGCCCATGTCATAGACGAACACCCCTTTGCGCACTTCATTGACAGATTGCGCCTTGAGCGTTGTCACCGGTCGGATGGTATTGCCCATTTGAGCCGTAATATGGAAGGCCGTATAGTCGTCGGGGGCCGGTGTCGCGAGCCATCCTTCCGTACCGATATGTCCATCAAGTGGTACGACGACGCACTGTTTCCAATCGTTTGATGCATGATAATCGGCCGTTGACCAATCTTTTACAGGTGCTTCTTTGGTCGCATCATATACTTCGCCCTGAAAAAGACTGCCGTAAACGATAGGGCCTTCGTCGAAATATTTCCATGTTTCGGGCGAGGTGACCACATCCTGTTCGCTTCCGTCGCTATATATAATATGTAGGCGCGCCAGCAAAGATTGACGATCGCCGAAGAAATTCCAGTTGTCGCCTTGGAAAGTGATACCGCCGCTCCACCATCCTTCGGCCAACCATGCGCCCATAGCGTTGGCACCTTGCTTGATAGCCTCCGTTACGTCGTATGTCTGATACATCAAAGTCTTGTTATATTGGCTTGCTCCCGGGTTGAGATAGTCTGTTCCGAGCCGTTTGCCGTTCAAGTAAGGTTCGTACACACCGCGCGCAGTGATGTAGAGCCGCGCTTTGGCGACCTTTCCTTTGGCGGTGAATGTCGTACGAAGCAGTGGCATGGACTTGCGACTTGGGTCAACAATCAGTTGTTTTGCTTCTTGGTCGCCCGACAAATGGCAGTTGAAAGATTCGATGCGGGTGATGGGATTTCTCGGCGAGCGATAAGCGTAGAGGGTAGCATCCGAGAAGGTAGCCGCCTCTCCTTTGTCGACACTGATACCCAAATCGGCCACTACCGGAAAGGCTATGAAATCGCCGCCCCGACCTATCGGGTTAAGGCATATCTCATTGAGTGCGTGATTATCGAAGCTGACGGCGGTAATACCGTTGTTTACCTTCACCATGATGCGGTGGGGCGCATAGCGGTTGCTTGTGTTCAGCCATGCCGGGTCGAGAGTAAAGGTGATAAGGGGCTCTCCCTCTTTGTCGGTGGGGGCATAGCCCACGCGATAAACAGCCAAAGAGGCCGGCTCGTTGTTGTCAAGATTGGCCGTGTTGAGTTCGAATTTTATGTAAGAACGGTCGCGCTCGCTTTGCAATTGATAGATGTTTTTGTTGGCATCCATCAGTCGTTCGTCGTTGACTCCCAAGAAAAAAGCAGCCTTTTTGCTCTTCTTTTGCTCGTCCAACTGTAGGGTTATGCCATATTGAAAGACGGGAAGGTAATGCGAATAGAGAACATTGCTTGTTTCGTCGGGGCCGATCCATTGGGCATTCTTCCAAGCCTCGTCTTTTTCGGTCGTGCACATTAGCCCTGTCTCGAACCATGATTGGAGCGTTGTGGGCTTATTGTCTTGGTTCCATACTGTGAGAATCCATTGGTAGCGGGAGGTTGGTCGGAGTTTTTCGCCTTGATAAGTAATGCCAAGCGATTCACCACTGTCGACTTTCCCCGTTTGCCAAACCGTTTTGCCCTGTTCGTTGATGACCTGAATGCTGTATGCTTTTTGGAAGTAATTGAGCGTTTCGGCCGGAGCTTGCATCTGCCAGCTAAAGCGCGGGTGGGCCGTCTCGATGGCAAGCGGGGTTGTTTCGTATTCCACTTTCATCCGGCTGATCTGCGTTGCTTGTTTTTGGGCGGCCGTGGCGCAAAGATGCCACGATGCCAAGCAGAGGGTCAAAAGGAAGACTCGGCACAACCTTTTTTTCAACCACAAATGTTTTTTCATGTTTATCCTTTCCATGGTTATTGTTTTTATAGGATTTGATAGAATTATTTCATTTCTTTTCAAAAAACAAATATAATGGATAAACAACACAAATGCAAGAGGTTGAAAAGAATAATGGAGATGAAAATCGGACTATCTGCTCACTTATGAAAAAATTTCTCGGGTGATAACTGTAGTTTTCTCCGCATAAAACTCCAGTTTTCCCCCGAGTGAACTGCAGTTCTGACGGGAGAAAACTGCAGTTCACTCCCGAGAAAACTTTTCGGAACTGACGAGAATGTGTTGCTTCGTTCGAGAGGTATGTTTTTTTATTCTTCGAGGATGATGATCAAAAGGTTCGATAGAAGAAATGAAGGATGGAGCGTTTTAAGAATTGTTTATCCGTATTTGGCTTCGATTGAACAAAAATAGGATTTTTATTTTCTTGATAATAAACCTGTTAGCTTCTAAAAATGTAAAAATAATCCTAATTGATAAGTTGAAAAATGTCTTATTTATCCTATTTTTTGGTTAGATAATACTAACTTTTGCTTATCGTAGGGGCTAATTTCGTACTCGATAACTTTAAAAGAGATCTGGGTATGAAGAAGATTATGAAATTCATCGTTTTCATCGGGTTTGCCTTTCTCATGATAGCTTGCTCAGATGATAATTCGACCACTACTCCTACGGTAGTCAGTGTGACAGGTGTATCTTTAAATAAGAAGACCCTGTCGATGACGGTGGGCGGCACGGAGACCTTGTCTGTTGTTGTCTCACCCACGGATGCCACCAACAAACGAGTGGCATGGAGTTCGAGCAAAGCGGAGGTTGCTTCGGTTGACAATCAAGGTGTCGTGACTGCGCATAAGGCGGGCGATGCCGTGGTCACGGTCAAAAGCGAAGACGGAGGGAAAACGGACGCTTGTAATGTGACGGTTACGGCCCAAACGGTGGCAGTGACAAGTGTCAAGTTAGACAAGAGCGAGGCAACGCTGACGGTGGGCGGCACGGTAACATTGGTGGCTACCGTGGCACCGGAAAATGCCACCAATAAAAAGATGACATGGAAATCGGACAAGACCGATATTGCAACCGTCGATGCCAATGGAAAAGTAACGGCCGTCAAAGCCGGAACGGCCACCATTACGGTAACGACCGAAGATGGCAATAAGACGGCAACTTGTAAGATAACCGTGCAGGCTGAGGAAGTAAAAGTGACGGGAGTGAAGCTGGACAAAGCGGAGCTGACGTTGACAGAAGGAGGATCGTACCAGCTTGTTGCCACCATCGAGCCCGCAAAAGCCACCAACCAAAACCTTACGTGGAAATCGAGCAATGCGGCAGTGGCCGAAGTAGACAAAACCGGCAAGGTGATGGCTGTCAAAGAGGGAACTGCCACCATTACGGTAACGACCGAAGATGGCAATAAGACAGCTACCTGTAAGGTAACCGTGCAGGCTGCGGAAGTAAAAGTAACAGGCGTGAAGCTGAACAAGACGGAAGTGACATTGACCGAAGGAGGCACGTTCCAGTTTGTTGCTACTGTGGCCCCGACAAATGCCACTAACAAGAAGGTCACATGGAAATCGAGCAATACGGATGTGGTTGACATCGACAGTGGCGGATTGGCCGGCGCATTGAAAGCGGGAACGGCTACGATTACGGCTACGACCGAAGACGGCAACTTCAAGGCTTACTGTTCGGTGACGGTGCAGTCTGCCTCCATTGCAGTGAAGTCGGTATCGCTCAATAAGGTCGAGACCAAACTCTATGTGGGAGGAACGGAGACATTGATAGCGACTATTTCGCCCGACAATGCCACCAATAAAGCGGTGACCTGGAGTTCGTCCAAGTCGTCTGTGGCCAGTGTGGACAAGGATGGAACCATCTCAGCCAAATCGGTAGGAACGGCTACTATCACAGTAACTACGGACGATGGCAAGCTGACCGCCAATTGTTCGGTAACGGTCGAGGCAATGCCATCGAACAATATCAGCGGAAAAGGGTATGAGAATTTGGGAACATGGTAACATATAAAATGGAAATATGATGAAAACAATATATTTTATCTACAATATTTTGGCTTGCCTCTTCATAGGCTTGCTATTCAGTTGTACGAACGACGAGTTTGAGAAAGATCAAGCCGTTGATCAGTCTGGGCCCAAGGTGGTGGTCAATGCAACCATGATCGGCTACGAGGGGGAAGATGGTCAGGCTACCAAGCTGACGGATGGCGGCACTTGGCAGACGGGCGATGTGATCTACATGTGCGTGGGCGCTGAGGAAAACTCCTTCACACTGACCTATCAAGGCAGTGGAAGTTGGAAATTGGAAGAATGGCTGGGCGGCGATATGAACAAGGCTTTTGCTGCACCATCGGGAAAACTGACTGCTCTTTATTGCTCGAATGCCAGTAATTGGAAACGAGAGGACGGCAAGGTGACGGGCGAGACACATGGCGATATCGTTTATACCAAAACAGGAGAATATAAGCGGGCCAACGATGTTATCTATTTCAATATTAATTTGGATACCAGACCCATAGCCAAGTTGGTCATTAAAGATGTGGCAAAAACTTATTTCCCGGCTGGAAATAAGGTGAAAGGGTTCAGGTATTTGTATGGATTGTTCGATCTCCGATGGGATAATAAAGGTACCACGGGAACGACTTATTCTTATGATTCTTCAACCGGCACGTTGACCGTCTGGGGCGTTTTTGGTGCAGATGATTTGGAGGTCTCTCTTATTGATTTACAATCCCCGTCAAGTTACAATACATACAAGCGTACTTATACGGGAAAGAAGCTGCAAACCGGACAGACTGTTACCATTAAAGGGCCATTAGGCGATGAGGCCGGCAAATGGCAAAAGTATGACAAAAGTGGCAATTTGGTCAAAACGGCTACGATTCATTATGGGGTAAAAGTATGGCGAACCTCTGGTGGTAAAAGAAAATCGTTTATAGTAATGCGTGGCGAATTGCCGGATAATTATAGTATGGTCGCCGGTGATTCAATTTTTATCCGTGTATTGGATCAGGATGGGAAAGCGTTGACCCTTGCTAATAGTGGTGTTTCCTTTAGTTTCGATCAAACAGAAAAGTTTGTTCGTACCACTATTGATGACACCACGGCAGTCCTGTTTGCCAATGCTTCAGGAACGCCAACTTTGACGGCAACGATACCTTCCGGCTATTCAACCCGTGAAATCATTCGAACGTTCAATCTGACGAGAAATCAAAACAAGCCGATTTTGTATTATCAGCTATCTGATACGTGGAAAGAATTACCTTATCGTAACTATCGTTTGAAAGGATCCACTATTTATAAGGTTGTATATAAAGGACAAGATGTCATTATCTCGCAAGGGAAACAGTCGTCCGGTCCGACAGTAGGCGTAATTGTTGACAATTCAGACGTAATTGGTATCGAAGACATTATCGAAAACAATCAAATAAAGACTTTCAAGCTTAACTTCTTAGATTACGGAACCGCCAAAGTGACGATTAAAATGTTGAAGGAAACGGGTGTGCCGGAGGATGAGTTCAAGTTCTCTATTTTACGAAGGATGTATTGAGTACGTTGCCTTTTTACCGGAAACAGCTTTGCTTTTAAATAGATAATAAACATTTATTCACTCAAAAACAATAGCGTATGAAAACAATTATTTCGGACTTCATGGAAGTTGTGACCAGTAAGTATGCCCGCTTTACGGGCCGAGCGAACCGCAGTGAGTTTTGGAAATATGTGTTGGTACTGTTCATTATCAACTTGCTCTTTTCCATCTTGTCGAGTTTGGTGGGAGGAATTGTCGCCGTTCGTTATGTTGTAATGGTACTTAATGTCATTGTTATGTTAGGATTGCTCGTTCCGTCATTGGCTATTTCCGCTCGTCGTTTGCACGACATCGGAAAGGGAGCGGGTTGGTTGTTTATCAATTTTGTTCCGATTATCGGTTCAATTTGGTTTTTGATTTTGATGATAAAGGCCGGCGAAGGTGAAAACCGCTTTGGCAGTCCTGTTTGATTTGTGTTTTATTTTGTTATATGAGAACTTGTTTTTTGAGAAAAATTCTTGTACTTGTGATGCTTGTCCTGGCTCCATTTTGGGGCCGGGCCCAAGCCTCCAAGACAGAAACGGAGGCGATTGCCTACTATTATTGGGAGGGAAAGGTCGCTACAGAGGAGGTCCGACTGGCATTTGCCCAACGTGGGGATGTGTTAATTGGCGAATGGTGGACACGCGACCTCACCCAGCCGCTGTTCGTTTTGGGATGGGCCGACAAGCAAGGCGAGATAACCTTCCATGTTTACGATGGATATGAGTTTTCGTCGGTTGGCAAGCTCTTTACCGGGCGTATCAATGGCAAACAACTGGACGGATTCGATGCCGAATCGCAGTCGTCTTTCAAACTGAAGCCCTTCAAGAATGAGTCGCCTTACGCGATGGACCGCGAGCCGAATGCCTATTGCAGCCCCTTCTCGAAGGAGATGATTTACGACTTCGACACGAAAAGGCGGGCCGGCATCTACGAATACCGCTTACCCTCGGGGGCCAATGGTCATCTCAATATCTCCCTGACGGGCGAGGATTGGCAGGATGTCCTCTTCGAAGCAGAGTGCTACATGGGGGGCGCCCGCAACTATCAGGCCATGTTCGGTGGGGAAAGCTCGTTGGATGGAGACCGTTTCTACTATCGGATGCCCGATTGCGACTATCTCTTTGAGGTGCGTTTCTTCAACGGGTTCGTCATCGTGCGAGGGGTCGAAGGCAGTAGCCGGGGTTGTTTCGAGTCGACTTCCGTCACCATCGAAGGTATATATGTTGAAGCTCCGTCAGTGGGCTAATGTGTAATTGTAAAATGATTGGGATATGATAAAAAATAGTTTTTTTAATTGGGTATTGGCGTTCGCGCTTTCTTTCTCTTTTTGCACAACCGCTGAAGCGCAGTTGGGAAAGAATTTGATGAACCGGGCAAAGCGTTCTGTCGATTCACGATTGCAGCGTGAAACGGAAAAAGCAGTTCAGAAAGGTATAGACAAGAGCGTGGACGCGGCCAAAAAAGAGGTCACTACGGCTGTGTCGAATGCTTCGGTCAACAAGAATGAATCGAGGGTGAACTCTGTTAAGCCCACAAAGAATGAAGCGGATGCGCAAGCGATCTATGTCAGTGCGAGCAATGGCTCCAACCGTAACGACGGTAGTATGGCAGCCCCGCTCAAGGATTTGCAGAAGGCCGTCAATGCTGCGCCGGAAGGAGCTATCATCTGCGTGGCAGAAGGCAATTATCTCGGCTCGATGGATCAAGGATATATCGAAGTAAAGAAATATATTTCCATTGTGGGAGGCTACTCGTCCGACTTTTCCGATTGGGATCCGACGAAATACATTACCAGCATCCGGCCGGGAGTAGATCAAGCAGGTACCAGTGGATCGCACGGCTTGTTGGATATCTACGTCAGGGGAAAACGCAGCGGCGTGGTGCTGATCGACGGATTGAGTTTCGATAAAGGACAGATGAACGCCTATTGTGAAGCCATTCACGACAATCCGGTGGCCGCAGCCCCCGAAGGATGCGAGACCGGAAGGATGGTATTGGTCGGCGAGTCGCCCGTCGGAACGAAAGTGGGGGGCGCACCTTTGGCCCAGCAGCTGATTCATGGCGACGTAGAAGGCGAGGTGATCATCCGCAACTGCACCTTTGTCAATGCCTATCATTTCGCTATCGAAATGGGGTGCGTGGCAGGCCACTTTGACATATATAATAATGTGTTCGTAGCCAACCGCATGGCGGCTTGTGAGGTACGTGGCATGAACGCGAACCCCTCCTTGTGTTCGATCGATTTCCACCACAACACAGTCCTCTTTTCGTGGTGCCGTACCAAGGTGATGGACACGATGGGGTTGGGATTCCGCTATATGACCGGTATCAATGCCAACGTCTACAATAATATTTTCGGTTGTTCAAATTTGGCGGCTTTGGAGCGGACCTTCATAGATAGTGATGCTAAAAAAGAGGCTGCCCGTATCACATCTGCAACAAATAACAGATTCTTTATGAATAATGCCGATTTATTATTACCTTCGGGCGGTGGCAAGTGGACAAAAGTGTCAGCCAGCCAGTTTGAGGATGCGGAGCAGTTGAATGAGTATCAAGGAAACGAAGAATTGGCTGCGAACGAGGCATTCATCAATGCCATCGATCCGGCTTATCTGAAAGGATTTGCGGGAATCTCCATTCAACACTCCCAGAGTTATGACCGTAACAGCGCGGCCAACCAGGTGAACCGTATCTTTGGCTTGAACCAACAAGGAACGGAAACCATCCGGGTTACGATGTTTGCCAACCGGTATCCGTTCGAGAAGGCGTTCGACCTGTTCGGGGTTGTGCCGGGATTCGGCGCGCAGTCGCCCACCCGTTGAGGATGAAGAAACTAGTTAACTTAATTATTATATTTCATTATACGTTATGACAGCTCTTGGTGTTTTTCTTGTAATCGTGGGAATAGTCTTTCTCTATATTCTGTCTACCCAGCGTTCGTTGGTCAAGCTGGACGAAATGGCGAACAATTCACTGAGCCAAATCAGTGTGCAATTGAACAGTCGTTGGGACGCGGTGTCTGCTTTGGTCAATCTGACGGGCAAGTATTCATCTTATGAATATGATACGTTGACATCGGTGATAGCCCAACGGCGCATGACGCAGGTCGTGACGCCGGAGTCGATCAAAGACCAGCAATCGGCTATCGGGCAGTTGTTGGGGCGTTTGATGGCAATCAGCGAGGCATATCCTGAGCTGAAGGCATCGGAAATATACCAAAAGACGATGCAATCCATCGAGACTTACGAGGAAAATGTGCGTTTGAGCCGCCTGATTTATAATGACTCGGTAACGAAGATGAACCGAATGGTGCGGCAGTGGCCCTCTTCCTTTGTGGCCTCAATGCTGCACTTCGGCCTTCGTTCTTACTTGGAAGAGGATGCCGACAAGAAGGATTTTCCGCCCATGGACAAGCCTTCTTTCGGCAAAGGAAATACAAACTCCGGTGGAGGCTCGGGGATTCCTTCGGGCAATTCCGGGAGAAACGTTGTAAAAGGATTCACTAATCAAAACCAACTATGAGAATTTTATGGAACATATGTCTTTTGCTTTTGCCGCTCTTGCCGTTACAAGCTGAAGTGACACGGGTGGATAGTTTGGCTATCGACGTTGTTTTGGAGACCGATGGTACAGCCCATATCCAAGAATCGTGGTACATCAACGTGGGGGATGGCCTCACGGAGTGGTATCTTGTGCAAAGTAACTTGGGAACGATTGAAATCGAAAACTTTACGGTCTCCGATGAAACGGGCAAAGAGTTTTTGCAAGAAGAGGTTTGGGATATAGACCGTTCCATAAAAGAGAAAGCAGGCCGTTGCGGAATTGTCGAAAAAGACGATGGCGGATATGAGTTGTGTTGGGGCGTAGGGAGCACAGGACAACATGTTTATCGTGCGCGCTACACCATGACAAATCTATTGAAAGGATACCCCGATGCCGATGGTTTCAATCACATGTTCGTCTCCCGCGGCTTGTCTTTCTCCCCACAACAGGTTAAACTCTCTGTTGCTTCTGCGGACACAACATCGTTTACAGTAGAGAATACAAAGGTATGGGCCTTTGGTTTTCACGGAGAGATTTGGGTGAGAGAAGGGAAGGTGGTGGCTTATAGTACCGAACCTTTCATCAAAGCATCGTGTCTCATCGCGATGGTTCAATTTGATAAAGGAATGTTTGCTCCGAGCGATACCTACCCCACGCTCTTTGAAGAAGTAAAAGAGAAGGCATTGGCCAACAGTTCATATCTGTTGTCGAAGGAAAAAGAAAACGAAAACGAATATCCACAATCTTATGAGGTCCTTGGAATTTTGGTATTAGTTGTTATACTGTCTCTTCTTTTGATGGCGATATATCTACTTATTATTCATCCGTTCGTCTCTATTTTCTATCCGGAGATGGCGAAAAAGATGCATTACAAGATTTGGGATTTGCCGATGGCTGCATTGGTTTGGAT
>CAVJQR010000025.1:0-3337 GCA_963651605.1 Agathobaculum sp. | reverse complement strand
GCTGCGGACCATTGCTCGTTTTTCTGCGGCGGAGGCGGTGGCTTGGACAAAAGAAAAAAATACCTTATTTCCGGGGAATTCCTTGTGAGGGCAATCTGTTCGAATCGGATGCGGTTCTGAGTAGGATCCGTTATGAGGTATTGAGTCAAAAACAGAACTTGGTGGCAGCTTATATCATGCGCTTGGTGATGCACCGTGCCTTATCTGTCGTACAGGATCGTGATCCGAAAACCTTGAAAACCCGTTCGTGCTTCAAGATCAACAAATGGCAACCTGATCCTGAAAAGCTTCAATCTGACAAGGATACAGAGATCGAAAAATTGATCTATACTATCTTTAAGAATGCAGCGGGCAAAGATAAAATTTTGCAAACCAACGAATTGAAAATAATAAAAACCAATAAATCGGTGAAGAGTCTGAATAAACTCTTGTACAAAAATGAGAAATCCAACAAGGATGATTCCGTTCATGCCAAGCAGCTATATGGATTGAAGTATTTCCTGAAAGACTACTCGTTGGTGGACGAACGAGACATCATCGAGTTGTCATTGTGGAAAGAGTACATGGTTTTTGCCGTTTTGCTTGGAGTGGCCGGCAAGGGGCTAAGAGAATTGAAAAAGGTTTGTCCGGACTATACGTTGCTGGCTGACAATCCCGGCCTGTTGCAGCAGGATTCCGATAATTGGAGTGCCCCGATCGAAGAACTGTCACATTCGATGGCATTCAATATGTGGGAACAAAATGTACATCGTTCTTCATCATCCGGCGGCGGTTATAGCGGTTCAAGTTCATCCGGAGGGGGAGGGTCCTCCTCTTGGAGTGGCGGTGGCGGCTCGTCCGGCGGCGGTTATGGCGGCGGTGGTCGTTAGAATTAGAATGATTAATCAATAAAATTTGAGAATATGGCTTATCAGGAGACAAAAACAACAGGTTACGGCACTCGGTTGTCGAACTCTGTAAAAGGAATCGGAACAGGTTTTGTTTTGTTGATTGCAGGAACTGTTTTTCTTTGGTGGAATGAAGGACGTGCAGTGAAAACGGCACGCATGTTGGAAGAAGCGCAAGGTGCAGCTGTCCATGTAGAGAATGTGGCTACGATTGACGACTCATTGGATGGTCAACTGATCCATGCTACGGCAATGATTACGACTACAGACTCATTGACGGACGATACGTTTGGGGTAGGTGCCGTGGCTGTAAAATTGGATCGTAAGGTTGAATATTATCAGTGGGTGGAGAATTCCGATACCAAGACAGTCGACAAGGTTGGTGGCAAACAAGAGGAAGTGACAACTTACACCTATAAACAAAAATGGGTGAACAAACCCGTTAATTCGCAAGATTTCAAAGACGAAGCATATCGCGGAAAGAATGTGGCTTATATGACGACGGAATCAGAATCGTTCGTGGCCAAGGATGTCAAGTTTGGTGCTTATCAATTGCCGGAAAATTTGATCCGTTCAATCTCAGGTTCGGAGCCGTTGGAGCTATCTTTTACGGATGCTCAGATTGAAACCTGGGACAAGGCACTGAATCAACAGAAGAAAACGGAGGAGATAGCTGAATCCTCTGTTCAAACAACGGCAGCTGTAGCGGATTCAACTGCAACCGATTCGGTAAAAGTGGCGACAACAGCCGTGAAAGCCGTAACAGATGATGACGTCAATTATGTACATATTGATAAAAATGTGCTATATTTGGGAAAGAATCAGGCGACTCCGGCTATCGGCGATATGCGGGTAACCTTTACAAAGGTATTGCCGGGAGAGGCGTCGGTCATTGCGAAGGTGAAAGGATCATCCTTGGATAGTTATACGGCCAAGAATGGAAAGAGCCTGTCGGTCTTGACAATGGGGTCGGTCGATATGGATCAGATGTTCCAAAACGAGCATAGCAGTAACTCCATGTGGACATGGATTTTCCGTCTGGTCGGCATGTTTTTGGTTATTTTCGGTTTGAAAGGAATCTTCAATATCTTGATTACGTTGTTGAAGGTGTTGCCCTTCCTGTCAGATATCGTGGGATTGGGTGTTGGCTTGATATGCAATGTGTTAGGATTTGTTTGGTCGTTGTTGGTCATTGCCATCGCTTGGCTCTTCTACCGCCCGATAGTGGCCGGAGGAATATTGGTAGTCGTGATTGCCGGAATCATCTTCTTGGTGAAACGTGGGCACGACAAAAAGAAAACAGAAGTAGTGGCATAAGAATGCAATCTGAATAGGCCTCGGATTATAATCCAAGACCTATTCGGATAAACAAATCATCGATAGCGTATGAAACATTGGATATATTTGCTTCTCTCCCTTATGTTTAGTTCATTAGCTACAGCATGCAGCAAGAAAAAAATGCCGGAAGGAAAGCTGAAATCTTACGAATTTGTCGAGCAAGGAACGGTGGCGGAACCGAATTTGTCGGTTTCGCTTCAATTGCAAGACGACGGAAAAGCCGTATTGAGCTACACGCAATATTGGCTGGAGATAGATGTCCAACAGACGGTTCCGGCTGCCACATTAGACACGGTTCGAGCATTGATAGAGAAACACAAAATGTATCGATACAAAGAAAGCTACCGGCCGATGGCCGGATTGGAGATCATGGATGGTACAACGTGGAGTTTTGTGGCTGCGTTCGACAATGGAGAAAACCTTCATTCGTATGGCGACAATAGTTATCCCAAAGGCAATGGCTTGAAGGTCGTAAATGATTATTTATATCCATTGGTAAAAGATAAGAAGAAAGATAAGTGAAATGAAAAAAATTGTATTGGGCTTGATTGGAATCCTTTTGACTTTTTCGGCTGATTTGACGTTGGCAAAAGCGCAAGAGGATTCCTGCCGAATAGGAGTAGCCTTCTTGGGTTACTACGCAGATTACGAGAGCTTTACCGGATCGCCACAATATGCCTCGTTGTGCGAGCATTATCCGGAACTGCTTCAGATCAACGAATTGGCGGTCGATGCCGTTGGAGAGGAATTCTATTTGGTTGTTCCCTATAAAGATGTGGAAGTGACTGTCAATGAATCGTCATACGAGCGCTTCATGAATGGCTTGCATACATTCGACGGACAGATTTATTACAAGACGGAAAACGGGCAGGATTCTTCGTTGGGTGGACAACCTTTTTTGATGCGGTGCAACTTCAGTGATGTTTTTCCCAATACCGTTTTAGTTATTGATGGCAAAGGAGAACTTGTAGAGTACTATCCGCGGTTGGATCCCAACCAAGGCGGATTGGCCTCGGGCCCTTATGTTTGCGACTTGACCCGTCCGCTTCCGCAAACAGAGCCCGAAGGGGAAGGTTCTGTGCATCCGCTCGGATTGAAAGCATTTGTCAAGA
>CAVJQR010000024.1:18856-20548 GCA_963651605.1 Agathobaculum sp. | reverse complement strand
GAGCGAGCTTTCACTCCACTTTGCCCTTTGAGATGTTCGCAAACTTCCTCCACTTCATTAGGTTGGAAACCAAGTCTGTGCATACCGGTATCGATCTTTATATGAACCGGATAGTTGATAATACCACGACGCTCGGTTTCATGAATCAAAGCTTCCAGCAACCGGAAACTATAGACTTCCGGCTCAAGGTTGTTTTCAAACAGTGTATTGAAACTGCTGAACTCGGGATTCATGACAATGATCGGAATCGTAATGCCCTCTTTTCGCAAAGCCGCCCCCTCGTCTGCTACGGCCACCGCCAAGTAATCACAATGGTGTTCTTGTAACGTCTTGGCTAATTCGTAGGATCCGCTCCCATATCCGAAGGCTTTCACCATGCACACCATTTTCGTTTCAGGCTTCAGTTTCGAACGATAGAAGTTGAAGTTATGAACAATTGCCGAGAGGTTTACTTCCAAAATCGTCTCATGTACTTTCTTTTCCAACAGTTCCGAGATCCGCTCAAAATGGAAACGTCGCGAACCTTTCAGCAGGATCAATTCGTCTTGGAACGAGTGGATAGATGGAGAAGCTATAAACTCATCAGTCGTGAGATAAAACTCTTTTTCGATGTTTTCACCAAAAACAGACTGATACTCTTTCAAGTCGCGACCAATACCTATCAAGCGGTTGATCTTTTTCCGCTCGACCAAGTCCGCCACCTTCTTGTAAAGTGATTTTGGCAGAGTGCCCGTCTGTAAAATATCTGAAAGGATCAGTGTCGATTTCAGATCTTTCCCCACCTTGCGGCTCTGCTGGAAATCCAAAGCAATATCCAAAGAGTTGATATCAGAATTATAGGTATCGTTGATCAATAAGCAATTGTTTATTCCTTCCTTAACGTCCAATCGCATCTCGACCGGCTCTAAATGAGCGAATTTTTCCACATCTTTTGCACTGGTCGGCTTCAAATAAAGCATAACGGCCAGGCAATGGATGACATTTTCGATAGAAGCATCATCCGTAAACGGTATCGTATATGTCTGATCCAATCCCAACAAAGTACATTGAATCACCGTATCATTTGCCCGTTTTTCGATTGATTCGATAAAAAGTGGAGCCTCCGTATCCGTCCGACTCCAAGCAATAGCTTTATGAGAGAGGCAAGCCGTCTCGATAGCATTCGATAAAAAAGCATTGTCTCCATCGTAGATAATCGCCTCGCAGTCTGTAAAGAGTTGCAACTTCTCTTGGCATTTCTGATTCATCGAAAGGAAATTCTCTTGATGAGCCTCGCCGATGCTTGTCAGAACACCGATCGTCGGGGCAATAATCGGCTGAAGGTATTCCATCTCATCCGGCTGAGAAATGCCGGCCTCGAAGATACCTAATGTGTTGCATTCATTCATCTCCCATACGGACAATGGGACACCAATTTGAGAATTGTAACTACGAGGAGAGCGAACAATGTTGAATTCATTGTGGAGCAGTTGGTATAAAAACTCTTTGACTACCGTCTTTCCATTACTACCGGTTATACCAATAACAGGAATCTGGAACTGTTTGCGGTGATAGGTGGCCAGCTTTTGCAAAGCCCGCAACACATCCTTTACCAAAAGGAAGTTGGCCTCTGGCATTTCTTCGAATTCCGGCAATATCTTGCTGACAACGAAATTACGGACGCGCCACTTATATAAATCGGCGATGTAGCGA
>CAVJQR010000024.1:6853-18846 GCA_963651605.1 Agathobaculum sp. | reverse complement strand
TGACTCCGGAAATGAAAGATGCCGGCTGTCAGTCAGTAATATACTAATCGTACTTTCATGCAACGTGTTGGTTTTCGCACCAATAATTTGGGCAACCTTTGAAATTGCGTACTCCATTTTCTTACTTTAATTTAGAATTTAGATATTCTTTCTCCTTTGAAAAGTCAAAGTACGGAAATTTATCGCTAAGTCGGTTCATCTTTAACAAAGTTTGAAATATGAATTGTTGATAAGCCCCGCTATTTGGATTAAAAGGCCGATGTTCGACTGCTTTTTGAATCTCTTCGCAAATCTTCATGGCCTCCCTACTTTGCTGGGTTATCCGATGTTCAACAAATTGATTCCAAATGTAGTTGATGGCCATCTCTGACGGATGAATCATATCATCTGCATAGAATCTATAGTCTCTCAATTCGTCCAACAACAATTCATACGCCGGGAAATAGTCGCAATGCTGGGGGAAAAGTCGACAAAGTTCATCAATTGCCAACAAAAGCGTAGCCTTGCTCAATTGATTTCCATGTGCCCCGTCTTTCCAATGTCGTATTGGGCTGACAGTAAACAGGAGACGAATATCAGGATTTTTATTCACCAGTTTTTCAATCAATGTCGTCCAAATGGCTATGATCTGATCAGGGTTCAACCGTTCTCTGGAGAACTCTCTCTCCGGCCGTTTATGGCAATTGGCTACGACCTCGCCTGTTTCGCATAAACGATAGACCCACGCTGTTCCAAATGTGACGATCAACCGATTGCATTGAGTCAGGAAATAGGCCGATTCATGCAGTCGTTGGTTGATCAAAGTCAAAGTCTCTTCTGCCGTTGTAGCCGAAAAACGGCTATGATGGTCGAAACTATGATAAACGCCATCGATCATGAATAGATCCTCAAGCGCATACTCTGTTGGATCAAGCAACCGTTCAAGCGAAGCGGCTATGGACAACGGATTATAAAGTGTGCCGAATGGATTCACATCCATCTTGAACTTATACCGTTCCATTCGGCTCCCCATGTTTTCTACGAAACAGGATCCCAAGAGCATTATCGCATCCGAATAAGAGAATTGAAAGGCCGGCTTTGAAAAAGAGATTGCTGTATAGAAATTCATGTTCGATTGATTATTAGCCAAAGATAAAGAAAATCCATTCATATTACAAATATTTATGAAATAAAAGGTACAACCTTGGCGAAATCTTTTTATTTTTGTGCGAAATTAAGGCTCGGAATATGAAGATCGTACACATAGTCTGTTTATTGGTAGCATTATGCTTTCCGTCTATAGCTTCCGCTATGGATCAGGAGAAACATATTGCGATGACTGTCAGCTATGCAGAAACAGATTCTGTCAGAATTACAGCCTACGACAATTTCATACACATACAAAATGCCCCTATTGGAAGCACTCTTGAAGTATATAGCGTGGTGGGTATCAAGGTAAAGGAAATAAAACTAAAGGAACAAGACGGCGAATATCCGGTTAACATCCCACGAGGCTATTATATTGCCCGCATTGGCGAGACCGTCCGCAAGATCGTTATTCGATAACTATCCGAACATCATATAAAAAAGAAGGCAAATAGTACTATCCATTTGCCTTCTTTTTGTTTTTAAGCTTTACAAGGCTCTGCCTTTATACACGTTCGATTCACCGCTTGGATAAAGAGTTCCGGTAAATGAGATCCGATTGCCATTGAAATTGGGCATGACAGTCGCCGTACATTTAGCCGTTCCGTTTGTCAATCGAATGGACACTGTCGCTGAAACCCCAACACCCTGCACCATCATGCTGAACGTAGAATTTCCTTTTTTATCGGTTTCCATTTTGATATTCGACGGATTTCCTTCGACAGTGATACCACCAATACCATTAGGGCCACTGCGCGCTACGTTAAAAGCCAACTGAATAGTAGCTTTTCCGTCGATCAGCGAAACAAAGTTCGTTGTCGGGGTAACGTATACGAACTCTCCTCTTTTGAATTCAACACGATCAGCTTCCAATACAAAATCCTGCGCATTGATGGCCCGTTTTGCTGCTTCGTAAAGAGCCTGTTCTTCAGCTTCCTGTGCCTCTTTCTCGGCTTTCTTGGCTTGTTGTTTCGCCACTTGTGCAGCCGCTCTTGCCGTATTTGCTTTTTCTCTTGCACTATTTTCTTGGGCAAAGGCCGTCCCTATTGTTATAAACAGAGAAGCAACTACCAAATAAAAAAACTTTTTCATATCAACCTTCCTTTCTCTATTTATTGTTTATAACAACAAAGATGCAGAAATTTCTCCAAATGCTGTACGATTGTACTTTTTTAACGATCGTATCGCCGTGCTTTTTCTTGAATCAAACCATTCCGATAAGCATACAGCAGATTGCTCAAATCGTGAATTTGTTGGCGGAGAAGTTCTCCTTTATCCGTATCTTTTACCATCTGACGATGCGAGTTCAACTCCACGACAATGGTTGTCGAACGGATATCCGACCCCTCCTCTATCGCTTTTGTTGTAGATTCGAACGGTTCATGCTGCACCAATTGGAAACCGCGCGAGTGATACACCAGCGTGTAACCTGCAATGCCCGTTTCCGAATGATAGGCCTTCGAGAAGCCGCCGTCTATCACCAACAATTTGCCGTTTGCCTTGATTGGATTCTCTCCTTTGATGGAACGGACCGGTACATGGCCATTAATAATATGGCGATGTTCACCAACGACACCAAACTCATCCAACACATAGTCGCAAATTGCCTCGTTTTCCCGCAAAGTATAATATGCGCCCTTCTCTTCGTAATGTGTTCTTTTGTCAGCAATAAAACAACGTTCGAAGGTAGCCATCTTGCTTTTGTCGAAAAGAGGAGAATCTTTTCCACACCACAAATACCATATATAATCCAACGCGAATAGTTTATCGGGAGTATTTTCAGGATCGAAGTAGGCCGCTCGAATCAATTGGTCCACTTTGTCCATCAATTGTCTTCCTTTGAAAAGCTCGCCGTTGATGTTCACCTCCTTCAATGTTCCGTCTGCATTCATCGGAACGGAGGCGTGAAAGAGTAAATTTGAATTCGATATCTTGTACAAACTTCCGTTTCTGAAAAGGCATTGCATGTGTTTTCGCAGTTTTTCACTTCCTGCAAACGAGCGTTGGATGCGGGTCATCAGCTCTTTTTCCTCGACCGACAGATCGTACGGATGCTGAGGATCCAAGGTTGGCCAGTTTGTATCTTTCAGTTCATACGTTTTTCCGCCGACGGTAACCGTGCCGTTCTGCAGATCGATCTGATGCAAAAGCAAGCGATCGTCCATCTCAAAATCAGGACGACGACGAATGATCTGCCCCTCCAACTTATACTGAATAATGGATATGGCCTTGTGCATCTGAGCAATAAGCCGGATTGTCTTATCATCGTATGGATGCTCCTCGGTATTGAGCGTTGGCATGAATAACGAACAGGGGTCGTTGGCGTAAGCATACATTGCAAAAGTCGCCAACGGCAACAGATTGATTCCATAGCCATCTTCCAATGTCCCGAGATTTCCATAACGGAGAGACATACGTATCACATTGGCAATACTGCACAAGTTGCCGGCTGCTGCGCCCATCCACAAGATATCATGGTTACCCCATTGGATATCCAAATTGTGATAATCGCAGAGAGTATCCATAATAATATGTGCACCCGGCCCTCGGTCGAAGATATCCCCAATGATATGCAACTGATCGATGGTAAGCCGCTGAATCACATAACAAATGGCAATGATAAAATCGTCTGCACGCCCCGTCGAGATAATGGTGCGGATGATCTGATCGACGTAGGCCGATTTGTTCGGTTCGGCCAACGATTCATGCAGCAACTCCTGAATGATATAGGAAAACTCGAGCGGCAATGCTTTCCGCACTTTCGAGCGAGTATATTTTGATGAAACATTTCGACACACCTTCACCAACTGATTCAAGGTGATCATATACCAGTCGTTGATATCTTTCTCTTCCGATTTGACCAACACCAGTTTCTCTTCCGGATAGTAAATCAACGTACAGAGTTCCTTTTTCTCAGCATCGCGCATCGTATTGTTGAAGATCTCGTTCACTTTTCGCTTGATGGCGCCCGAGGCATTACGCAACACGTGGCTGAAAGCTTGCGACTCTCCGTGGATATCCGACAGAAAATGTTCCGTACCCTTCGGAAGGTTCAAGATAGCTTCCAAGTTGATGATCTCCGTACTGGCCTCAGCTATCGTCGGAAAGCTACGCGACAGAAGTTGAAGATAACGTAAGTCTGACGATACATGTTCCATAGTATTATCTTTAGTCATATTATTTATTTCTCTTGAATTTTTCGTTTGATGAAACCTATGCCGTATCCATACAATTGAGTGAATGCAGCCACAACAGACAGTAGTCCGATATATATGTTGCCTTTATTCTGAAAAGTGGCATCGACTCCCAGCAATACAATATACAATAGGAGGAAGCCCCAAAACAGAGGGGCGAACAGACCAAGTAAACAACAGCCGATGGTGCCGACAACAAACAGAGAGGGCAGACAATGCACCAACTTTAACGAGCCGGGGTATTTGTCGGAAAGGACAATTCGAGCCTCCCCTGAATGTTCGACCTGGCGGAAGAACTGCGAAAAGCTGGTGCGCCTTTTATGATAAACATACGCATCAGATATCAGGCGGGTCGTATAGCCTGCTTTGACAATTCGCATGCTAAAATCCACGTCTTCGCCATATCGCATTGTTGTATCGAAGCCATGCAACGCATCGTATACCTCTTTCTTGATCCCCATATTGAAGCTTCTCGGATAGAACCGATCCATTTTTTTCTTTCCGCCTCTGATGCCTCCCGTCGTAAAAAAGGAGGTCATTGAGTAACTGATGGCTTTCTGAATCGGCGTAAACGAATCGTGTGCACGATCCGGCCCGCCGAAAGCATCCAAGGGGTCTTCCGTCAGATGACGATCTATCACCTCCGTATAGGTCGGAGGCAAGACACAATCTGAATCCAATATCAACAAATAATCGCCTTTGCTTTGCGCCGCGCCATAATTCCTTGCCCCACTCGGACCGCCGTTAGGGATCACGAAATAGCGGATTGCAAGCTCATTTTCATAACGGGACACGACATCGCGGCATGGAACCGATGAGCCGTCTTCCACGATGATCACCTCAAACTGTTTGAACACCTGCTTCGTCAAACTGCTCAGCAAGTCTTCCACTTCGTTCGGACGATTATAAACCGGTATGATGATTGAATAGAAATACATACAGTAGCCATCTTTTTAATTTACAAACTTACACAATTTTCTTGAATAAGAAAGAGTCGTTGTCATTTCCTCAGACAGAAAATAGGATAATCTGCCACGAAAAAGAAGAACCATCGCCCTTTTACAAAAATTCTACCATAAAACGAACCCCTTTCATGGAAAGCATCACCTGGCGCCATCGGGAGTTCCAAAAAGTTTTCTCGGAGGCAAACTGCAGTTTCATGCCGACAAAACTCGAGTTTTGTGCGGAGAAAACTCCAGTTTTCTCCTATATAAACTGCAGTTTGTTCGGCAGAAACTTTCATGAAAATCGGCAACAGGAATGTTCGTCCTCTTCACGTTTCAAAAAACAGATACTCACCCTTAAAAAAGAGGGCGGCATGATATTTTTTCCTCTTGGTAGAAAAATAATTGCATTGTCCGTACAATTATAAAAGATTATTTTGTTAGATTTGTAGTGCGTATTCATATTTCAAAGTCAAAAAACTATGACAGACAATTATTGTGTAATTATGGCAGGGGGCATAGGTAGTAGGTTTTGGCCGCTCAGCCGCGAATCTTATCCGAAACAATTCCGCGATATTTTAGGAACAGGCCGTTCATTGCTCCAAATGACATATGATCGTTTTGCTCAAATCGTACCGCAAGAAAATATATTTGTCGTGTCCAACGATCAATATTCTGATCTTGTAAAGCAACAATTGCCTCAGTTGGACGAGAAACAGATGCTGATCGAACCCTCGCGCCGTAATACGGCACCTTGTATAGCCTATGCTGTTTATCACATTCAGGCAATCAATCCTCGGGCCAATATTGTAGTAGCCCCAAGCGATCACTTGATTGTACACGAAAATTTGTTTATTGAAAATATCAAGAAAGGTCTTCAATTTGTACAAGACAACGAGGTACTGCTGACAATGGGCATCCGCCCCAGTCGCCCCGAAACGGGCTATGGCTATATACAAAGCTACGACTCTGATGAGAATGGCTTCTCGAAAGTGAAAACATTCACCGAAAAGCCTGACATTGAATTGGCGAAGATCTTCTACGAAAGCGGCGAATTTTTCTGGAACTCCGGTATATTCTTGTGGAATGTGAATACTATTTTGAAAGCTTTTCGAAAATATATGCCGGACATTACCGCCCGATTCGAATTGGGCGCACCGATATTCAATACACCTGAAGAGGAAACGTTTATTCGGCAGAATTTCCCATATTGCCCCAATATCTCTATTGATTATGCCATCATGGAGAAAGCAGAAAACGTATATATGCTCTGCGTAGATTATGGATGGGCCGACCTTGGAACATGGGGTTCGCTTTATGAAACGACAGACAAAGACGAGAATGCCAATACAATTGTAAACGGAAAGGCTCTCTTCTATGAAAGTGCCGGCAATATAGTAGCCATGGACGACCCTAAAAGGTTAGTAATTGTACAAGGAATGGATGACTGCATCGTGGCTGAATGCGGAAATGTATTGATGATTTGCAAGAGAGACGACGAACAACGAATCAAACAATTCATGACCGATGCCCAACTGAAACACGGAAAAGAGTACAACTAATAAATAATACGATAAGTCTTAATAGATCAAAATGACTGGTGCCGGTTCTTCGACATCGGTCATTTTTTTAACCATTTCTTTCCTAAATAATGAACCGGATACCATGCAGCCAAGAATCCAATAGCCAAGACGGTGAGGAAAACTGTAAGGATATCAAGCAATAATATATGAACCGGGTAGGCATCAATGATGAAGCTTCCGGCGGCATCACCCAATCGGATCAACCCAAACGCTTGTTGCATCCAACAAAGTACGACTCCTACAAGGATGCCCAACAAGGCTCCGAAACCGGAGATCATCCACCCCTCGAAAAGAAAGATTTGTTGAATTTGCCGATCGTTTGCACCCATATTGCGAAGCGTCTCGACATCGTCTTTCTTCTCGATCATCAACATGGAGAGGGATCCGACAATATTGAACAAAGCTATCGCCAAAATAAAGCAGAGGATAAGGAAAGTCACCCATTTTTCGATCTGCATCATCTTGAACGAAGCCTCTTGTTGTTCAAAGCGGTTCTTGACCTCAAATTTATCACCCAAGAGTTGTTTGATTTGCTTCTCGACTGTTGACAAGGAAGCCCCATCCTTTACTTTCAGCTCCAAGGCGGAAATTTCATTTTCATAGTTCAATAATGTACGAGCCGTCTGAAGCGGAATGATCATATAGTAATCATCATATACCTGTTGGTCGATACGAAAGACCGAACTGATGAAAGTATATTCCAAATTGAAGGAGGTGGCGGGGTTAGCCATGTTCACTTGTTGGTCACGCTTGGGCACATAAATTTCTATTGGTGAGACAAAACCTGCCTTAATGCCTAAGTGCGAGGCCAATCCAATGCCCAAGGTAGCGTAATTGGTGACCTCGTCAGAGAGAATGAATTCTCCGTCAATAAGTACAGAGTCGAGATCAACCAAGTGAGAGAAATTGTCGTCTACCCCTTTTATTACGCCTATTTCTTGCCTATCCTTATACTTGATCAATGCATTATCCTGCAACACAGCACAATACGCTTCAATCTCCGGCAATGCTTTCACTTGGGCTATCTCTGAACAATTCGGATCAAATACTTTTCCGTACTTAGCCGTCACTTTCAATTGTGGGTCGAAATGGCTGAACAACGACGATACCAAATCGTTGAAACCATTGTAGACAGACAATGCACAAACCAGTGCAGTTGTTGCAATAACCACACCACATACCGATATCAACGAGATGACATTGATCGCATTATGCGATTTCTTCGAGAACAGATACCGACGCGCTATGTAAAACGGAAAGTTCAAAGTCTCTTTACTGCTTTAACAAGTCATCAATATGCTCGATATAATCCAATGAATCGTCAATAAAGAATGACAATTCTGGGATCTTTCGTAACTGCAAATGTACGCGCTGGCCCAAATCGTAGCGGATAGCTTTTGTATTAGCCCTGATCGCTTCCAACAGTTCTTTGCTTCTCTCCGAAGGGAATATGCTAAGATAAGCTCTCGCCACACTCAAGTCCGAGCTAACACGAACAACACTTACCGACACCAATACTCCCGGCATTGATTTGGCATCCTTCAGAAAAATATCACTCAATTCCTTCTGAATCAAGCGACCAATCTTATTTAATCTTGTACTTTCCATATATCAATTTTATTTTTTCCAAATCATGGTCAAGCCATCACGCAACGGCAAAATAACTTTTTCCACACGGGGGTCATTCTTGATCTTTTCGTTGAAATGCAAGATGCCCCACGTTTGTTTGTCGACTGTCGGGATATGCTCATCCAATACCTTTCCATCCCACAATGTATTGTCCGCCAAAATCAGACCGCCTTGCCGAACAAAGGGAAAAACCAAGTCGAAATATTCCGAATAAACTCGCTTGTTAGCATCAATAAACACCAAATCAAAGGTCTCGTTCAACTGCGGAATAATCTCCATTGCATCGCCGAAATGAACCCGAATCTTATCTTTCAAGGGAGACTGCTGCAAGTATTTTTGAATGAAATCTTCCATTTCGTCGTTGATTTCAATGGTATGAATCAACGCCTCCTCGTCTTGATCGATTCCTTCGGCCAGGCATAAGGTTGCATAAGCCGTATAGGTTCCTATCTCCAACACCCGTTTAGGGCGCATCATTCGGCAAAACATTTTCAAGATCCGCCCTTGCAGATGGCCTGACAACATGCGGGGATGCAGCAGATTGACGTTGGCATCCCGGTTAAGGGCTGCCAACAATGCACCTTCCTCGTCCGAATGTGCGAGAATATAATCCGTCAGATTGCCAAATTCCATGATTATTTGCTCTCCTCTTGGAAGGTTGGAAGCGCATAATCTTTGCTTGAATCCAACACTTTCCCTACGTTATTGATCTCCAAAAACGAGGTTCCGCCACCTTCGCCGAAGCTACCGCTCAAGTATGCCACCATATCGTCGCGGGTGATTCGTCCGCTGTTGATCAATTGCGTCAAGGCATCATAAAAATACCTGCGGCGGCTGTCGTTCCATGGTTGGTGAACAGCCCACACGCCATACGAGAGTGAAAGCATTCGCATGACACGTTCGTTGTAACAGATGGCGAACACTGTCGATGTTCCGCGGAAGGCTGCCAAGTAACGAGCCGTACGACCGGTATAACTATCGGTAATAATCGCCTTGACATGCAGTTTGGCTGACGATTCCACCGCTTGTTTTGCCAAGAAAGAGGTAACATCCAAGTCGTTTCCTTCGATCGGAACACGAATATCATTGGCGGCCAGTTTGGTTTTTTCCGCTTCGCGAGCCACTTTCGTCATTGTCTGAACTGCTTCTACCGGATATTTACCGTAAGCGGTCTCACCGCTCAGCATCAAAGCGTCGGTTCTATAGTAAATGGCATTGGCGATATCTGTCACTTCTGCGCGGGTCGGACGCGGATTGTTAATCATTGAGTGCAACATCTGAGTAGCAACAATAACCGGCTTCTTGACCTCTACGCATTTGCGGATCAAGACACGTTGGATGCCTGGAATCTTTTCGGCCGGAACCTCGATGCCTAAGTCTCCGCGAGCAATCATGATACCATAAGCCACTTCAAGGATTTCGTCGATTCTGTCAACGCCTTCCTGGTTTTCGATCTTGGCAATGATTTTGATCGGGCTGCAATGTTCGTCCAAAATACGTTGGATATCCAATACATCTTGCTTGCTGCGAACGAATGAATGAGCAATGAAATCCAAATCATGTTCGATAGCCCAACGGATATTGTTCCGATCCTTCTCCGTCAGAGAGGGCAAGTTGATGCGCACACCCGGTACATTGACACTCTTTCTACTGCCCAAAGTCGCTTCATTCTGTGCTTCGCAAAGCAGATAGTCATTGTTCTTTTCAACAACTTTGAATTCCAAATCACCATCGTCAATCAAGATATCGCTTCCGACAGAAAGGTCGTGTACGAAACGAGGATAAGAGACATAGATATGATCATGGCTCGTTTCTTGCGTCGGGTCGCCCGAGATTTTCACCTTGTCGCCACTCTTGAACGGGATCGGTTCTTTATTGACAGCGACAGTAGTTCTCACTTCCGGTCCTTTCGTATCCATCAATATACCAATACGTTGACTAACGGCACGCACATTGTTCACCACTTTCGAAAGCCCCTCTTCAGTCATATGAGCCGTATTCAGGCGGACAACGTTCATTCCTGCTTCATAAAGAGCCTTGATGAATTCCACGTCGCAACGTTGGTCGGAGATGGTTGCAACTATCTTTGTATGTTTTAGCATATATATCTGTTGTTTTTAATTGTTTATTCCGAAAAATGTGTCAAACGATCTTGGTCATGGAGCTTAAAAAAGGAAGGACTCCAATGCCAATCGATAAGAGTTCAAACCAAAACCTATGATGATGCCTTTGCAAGCCGGCGATATCATTGATACATGACGGAACGATTCGCGGGCATGGACATTCGAAATATGTACCTCAACTACCGGCGTCGTGACAGCCTTAATCGCATCATGCAATGCGATGGAAGTATGGGTATAAGCTCCGGCATTCAAGATGATACCATCATAATCGAACCCTACTTCATGAATTTTATTTATCAGTTCCCCCTCGATATTGCTTTGATAGTAGGCGATTTCACATTGAGAATATTGTTCGCGTAATGTCTTGAGGTAACCTTCAAATGAAGCATCACCATAAATCGAGGGTTCTCGTTTGCCCAGCAGATTCAAATTCGGACCGTTAATGATTAATATCTTCTTCATTTTTATTTGCTGTTTATTACCTTTGCATCTGCTGCAAAGATTTTCCATTCTATCTTGCAAAGATAAGAATTTTCTTTGGCTTTTACAAAAACTGAAAATGTGATTATATGGATAAGGAAACCTTGGACAATACCCTTTTAAGACGATATGTTACCTATTTGAGGTTGGAAAAATCTTTTTCGCCCAATACGGTGGCGGCTTATTTGCGGGATTTACAAAAACTCGTTGATTTCGTAACAGCTGAAAAATTGGATATCTTGCAGGTGACCTACGAGAATTTAGAGCAGTTTCTTGCCCAACTGTGGGACATCGGGGCCGACCCCCGTTCAGTAGCCCGCATCATTTCAGGCATCCGCTCGTTTTATGGCTTTTTGTTGCTCGATGAATACATCGAAAGCGACCCTACAGAATTGTTGGAGTCGCCCAAGATCGGCATGAAACTCCCCGAGGTCTTATCGGTAGACGAAATCGACCGTATGCTCTCCACCATCGATGTTTCCACCATGGAAGGACAGCGAAACCGCGCCATGTTAGAAGTGCTATACAGTTGCGGGCTGCGTGTTTCAGAGTTGATATCTCTTAGAATTTCAGACATCTATCCGGAAGAAGAATTCATTCGCGTGGAAGGAAAAGGCTCCAAGCAGCGACTGGTTCCGATCTCGCAAGTGGCGTTGGAAGAGATTCGCAACTACATGGAATACCGAGGCGAACTAACCGTCAAGCGAGGAGCCGAGGATATTCTTTTCTTGAATCGGCGGGGCGGAAAACTGTCGCGCGTGATGGTGTTCTACATCGTCAAGCAACAGGCGGAAATGGCCGGCATCCAAAAGACGATCAGTCCGCATACTTTCCGCCATTCGTTTGCGACTCATCTGCTGGAAGGAGGGGCCAATTTGCGCGCCATCCAAGAGATGTTGGGCCATGAAAAGATTA
>CAVJQR010000024.1:0-6843 GCA_963651605.1 Agathobaculum sp. | reverse complement strand
TCTATACACATATCGACCGAGAGTTCTTGCGGAAGGAAATCTTAGAACACCACCCTCGAAACAAAGCATGGGGAATTGGCAAAAAGTAAATACGGCAATTTTTCGAAAAAAACAGGGGTGTTTTTCGAAAATTGTTCGGGAGCTTTTCTTTCAAAACTCCCGTATTTTTCGCAAAAAACACCTGTGTTTTTTCAGCTTGTCTCGAACAATTTATAACTGTTTGACAACAAGCATTTTACAAACGACGTATTATTTCATCGTCAACAACCCGCAGTTGTCATTTTTTCCCTTTAAAGATATTGTAATGGTTCGTGATACACTCTCTCTTTTATAACCGACAAAAGAGGCTCAATGTCTGCATAGGGTTCGCTTCCCATGATCCACAACGGACAGGCATCCTCGTCTTTGTAGTAAGAAGGCTGGATGTAGTCTTTATGAATCACTTGATAGCCATTCCGCTGATAGAAGCCAATGCGCCGAATGGCCATTGGCGAATCGGCCGGCTCCACCTCCAACAAACGCAGTTTCTTCAAATGCGCTGCCCAATAATCAAGGATTTGTTTGCCGATCTGTCGATTGCGAAGTTCCGGAAAGACAGCCAAGTGTTCAAAATAATAGAACTCAGCAAAATCCCAGTAGATGACCATGCCGGACAAGTCGCCATCCTGATAGACGGCATTGAGACACATCTCAGGCAAGTGCCCCATCATTTTTTTCAATTGATCCAAGTTTCGTCGCTCTTCTTCCGGAAAAGAGTAAACATAAAGTCCCATCAAACGATCGAAAAGCGGAGTGTTTACATCTGTTATTCGTTCAAATTGTACCATATTAGAAAAGTTTTTCTCCAAATATATGAATTTTTTTTGTATATTTACACCGAATTATGACCCAATATTAAAAAGGCAACAGAAAGGAAGCTAATATATGAGACCGGAAACAGATGATGATAAAATGCAAAATATAGACCAACCGACCGACGAAAATGTCGTTTCCAACGACGCAGATTCGGTTGGTGGAGGTGGCACGTCCGACCATTCCGACTACAGGCCGGACAAGAATGCAGACAAGATCACGCATCATCTGTCCGGCATGTACCAAAGTTGGTTTCTGGACTATGCTTCGTATGTGATTTTGGAACGTGCCGTGCCGCATATCAATGACGGTTTAAAGCCGGTGCAGCGCCGTATCCTACACTCGATGAAGCGACTGGACGACGGGCGATACAACAAGGTGGCCAACATCGTGGGGCATACGATGCAGTTTCACCCACACGGCGATGCCTCAATCGGGGACGCATTGGTACAGTTGGGGCAAAAGGATTTGCTGATCGATTGCCAAGGAAACTGGGGTAACATCCTGACGGGCGACAGCGCAGCCGCTCCCCGTTATATCGAAGCCCGCCTTTCTAAATTTGCACTCGAGACGGTCTTCAATCCGAAAACGACTTTGTGGCAAGCCTCTTACGATGGAAGAAATCGTGAGCCGGTGACGCTTCCTGTGAAGTTTCCTTTGTTGTTGGCACAAGGCGTGGAAGGTATTGCCGTCGGGCTTTCGTCAAAAATATTGCCGCACAACTTCAATGAGCTGTTGGATGCTTCGATTGCCTATCTGAAAGGGGAAGACTTTTCACTTTATCCTGATTTCCAAACGGGTGGATTCATTGATGTTGGCAAATACAATGACGGCGAACGTGGCGGATCAGTCAAGGTACGTGCGAAAATAAGTAAGCTTGACAACAAGACTTTGGCCATTACGGAGATTCCTTACGGACGAACAACGTCGACGGTGATCGACTCGATTTTGAAGGCGAACGACAAAGGAAAGATCAAAATCAAGAAGGTGGACGACAACACGGCCAAGCAAGTCGAGATATTGATCCACTTGGCTCCTGGCGTCTCATCCGACAAAACGATCGATGCCCTCTATGCTTTCACCGATTGTGAGATTAGTATCTCGCCCAACTGTTGCGTGATCAAGGACGACAAGCCGCATTTCTTGACGGTAAGTGACGTGTTGCGCCATTCGACAGACAACACCCTGTCACTGCTCCGCCGCGAATTGGAAATCGACAAGCAAGAGCAAGAGGAGACACTCTTCTTTGCCTCGCTTGAAAAGATATTTATTGAAGAGAGAATCTATAAAGATGCCGAATTCGAGCAAGCCGCATCGATGGACATTGCCGTGGCACATATCGACCACCGGTTAGAGCCTTTCAAGCCGAAACTGATCCGAGAAGTGACCCGCGATGACATCTTGAAACTGATGGAAATCAAGATGGGCCGCATCTTGAAGTTCAATTCAGCGAAATGCGATGAGCTGATCTTGCAGATACAATCTCGTATTGCCGAGATAGACCATCACTTGGCCCATATCGTGGAATATACCATTCAGTGGTTCACCATGCTGAAGGACAAATATGGAAAGAACTATCCACGACTGACAGAGATCCGCAGTTTCGACACGATCGAAGCGACAAAAGTGGCCGAGGCAAACGAGAAACTCTACATCAATCGGGCCGAAGGATTCATTGGGACTTCACTCAAGAAAGATGAATTCGTTTGCAACTGCTCAGATATCGACGAAGTAATACTGTTCTATCGATCAGGAACTTATAAGATCGTAAAAGTTTCAGAGAAGATGTTTGTCGGCAAAGACATCATCTACCTGAACGTATTTAAACGAAATGACACCCGCATCATTTACAATGTTGTCTATCGAGATGGCAAAGCGGGGAACAATTATATCAAACGATTCGCCATTACGGCTGTAAACCGCGACCGAGAGTATGACCTTACCAAGGGCACTCCCGACTCGCGCGTGCTCTATTTCAGCGTGAATCCGAACGGCGAAGCTGAAACAATCAAGGTGATATTGAAGCCAAGGGCCCGTCAACGGTTGTTGGCGTTCGAGAAAGACTTCAGCGAAATCCCCATCCGCTCGCGAAGTACAATCGGCTATCTGCTGACAAAAGGGGACATTCACAAGATTGTTCTGAAACAACGCGGAAGTTCTACGTTAGGAGGCCGCATGGTGTGGTTCGATCATGACGTATTACGTCTGAACTACGACGGCCGCGGTGAGGAACTGGGCGAATTTCAAAGCGAAGATCAAATATTGGTGGTACGCAAGAATGGCGAATTCTATACAACGAACTTCGACTTGAGCAACCACTACGAAAACGATATGTTGGTCATCGAGAAGTTCGAACCCAACAAGATTTGGACAGCCATCTTGTACGATGCAGACCAAAAGTTTCCCTATTTGAAGCGTTTCACCTTCGAAGCGGGCAGTTCGCGGAAGAATTGTCTGGGCGAGAATCCGAAAAGTACGCTCTACTTATTGACGGATACTGTCTATCCTCGGATCGAAGTGGTGTTCGACCGCCAAGCGACTTCGCGCGAACCGCTGGTAGTCGATGCCGAATCGTTCGTCGTCCCGCGTAGCTTCAAGGCGAAAGGCAAGCGTTTGACTGTCTATCCAATAGATTCTGTCAACGAACTCGAACCGACACGCTTCCCACAAGAAGAGGAACTTCCGGTCGTAGAACAGGAAGAAGTGGCTGACACCACAATGGAAGAGCCTGAAGTAAAAGAGAATATGGAAGACTTACGAGATGAAATTGTCGGACAAATGAAACTGTTTAAAGATTGATGTTAAAGAAGATCGTCATAGGGTTAATCGCTCTTTTCTTATGGTTGCCGCAGATGCAAGCACAAGAAGAACAACCTTATGCGGTTACTTCTGCCACAACAGTCGGCATTGGCCACTATAATATAATGGATACCTACCTGACCCCTGGCAGTAGAATTCCTTATACAGGCGGAGGATTGCGGGTAATGGACGAACGAATGAAGCTCACCCGCTTGGCAAATTCGCACATTTCTCGACAACAATTGATCAGCGTGGACCTCTCATATACAGAGAGTACAGGGGGCGCATCCCGCACGATGAATGGTTTCATAGATTATTCCTTGGCCTACCACTATAGGTTTGAACCCGTGAAAAATCTGAAACTATTAACGGGAGCATCAGCACATGTGATGGCGGGATTCATCTATTCAACACGCGTAAGCAACAATCCCGCATCGGCCAAAGCAGATTTGGACCTGAACATTTCAGCCATGGCCCTCTACAATCTGTCAATTGCCAACTACCCTTTGACGTTGCGTTATCAGATGGAAGTGCCATTTGCCGGACTTCTTTTCTCACCCCACTTCGGACAATCCTATTATGAAATATTCGATCAAGGAAATTCGTCGGGGATTGTTCCGTTCTCTTCCTTCCATAACAAGCAAGCAATGAAGAACTATCTCTCGGTAGATTTTCCAATCGGCAAACTAATGATGCGGGTCGGCTATCTGAACAGTCTTTATTATTTGGATGTTAATGGTATACAAAGTCATATCGTTTCGCACTCGGTAATGATAGGACTGGTGAAAGAATTTGTGGCATTCAGAGGAAAACAACTGAGACAACAATCGAAATACAAAAGTGCTTATTATTAAGAAGTGAAAAAGATGAGACGATTCGGCATAGGATTATTAGTGATGTTTCTGTTGATGGCTTGTCAAAAGACAGACGACTATACAACAGATGCAAAAGAAAACTTCGAAGCACTTTGGAAAATATTGGATGAAAACTACTGCTTCTTCTCCTATAAGGGAATCGAATGGGACGAGGTTCATGATCGTTATGCCCAACAAATAACGGACACCATGGGGCAGTTCGCATTGTTTGATGTGATGGCCAACATGATGAGCGAACTAAAAGATGGCCATACAAATCTCTATTCCAATTTTGACGTAGCCCGTTATTGGGATTGGTACAAGGATTATCCACCCAACTTTTACGAAGAATTGAATGAGGCCTATCTTGGAAAAGATTATAAAATTGCCGGAGGGCTGAAATATAAAAAAATGGCGAATAATGAAATCGGATATGTTCGCTACTCCAGCTTCTCCAGCAGTATAGGGGAAAGCAATTTGGATTATATGTTTTATCATTTCAAGGATTGCCAATCTCTGATCATCGATATCCGAAACAATGGGGGCGGTTCGCTAACCTATTCCGAACGGTTTGCCTCGCGATTCATCAAAGAGAAGCAGCAAGTCGGCTATATCGTCCATAAAACGGGGAAAGGACATGACGATTTCTCGGAACCTTATCCGATAGAACTCGAACCTACAACCTATATTTCTTGGATGAGACCCGTTGTTGTCTTGACAAATCGCCACTGTTATAGCGCAGCAAATGATTTTGTTCAGAAGATGCGCCTCTTTCCTCAGGTAACGATTATGGGAGACAGAACAGGAGGAGGTAGCGGATTCCCATTTACATCCGAACTGCCCAACGGATGGACTGTCCGCTTTTCTGCTTGCCCTATGTTGGATAATGAAAAGCAATTGACAGAATTTGGCATTGATCCGGATATATTCGTGCAGATAACGAATTCAGATCTGCAGGAAGGGAAAGACACTATTCTGGAAGAGGCTATTCGATTCCTGCAAGGACAAATGACAAGTATATAAAAGCAACTATTCGGCCTTGGCAACAATAATGTCGTTGATGTTGGTTGTATATTGTTTGGAGAGATATTCGCGCTTCAAACCATAACGGATATCGGTCCCTTGCACGGCAACCCGAATTTGATTATGTCCATTTTTTCGGTTGATGGCATCGACGGCTTTCATCAAGGAGGCCTGTTTTTGGCGATCAATCGGATCAAACAAATCTTGCTGGACTTGTTGTTGCGGTATAATATTCCAAAGAATTACACCTGCTTTCTTAAAAGCGAACATACGATTTGACGGGAAGTTTGTACGAAGTAGTTTAACCGCCCAACCAACTATCTCGGACAATGATTGGGTAGCAATTGGCAATGTGACAGATTGGTGGATAATATGCTGCGGTTGATCTGTACGAAAACGGCTGGTATAAGCAAAAATTGTAATTCCTTGGCAACAACTTTTCTGCCGACGTAACTTGTCTGTACCGGCTGCTGCAAAGTTGGCAATAGCCTCTTCGAGAATAGAAAGTTCCGTTATTCCTTGATCAGCAAAACTACGACTCGTACAAATGGTTTTCTTTTCGGGCAGTTCTTCTATATCAATACAGCTGATGCCATGTAATTCCTTCCAAGTCCGCAAGACAGAAACATTGAATTTGCTCTTTATCCAGCTTTCCGATTTCTGTGCAAAGTCGGCCGCAGTATAAATACTGTAGTAATCTAATGTCTTTCGTAGATGCCGCCCAATGCCCCATACATCAGAGACTTCGAATTTTGCCAAAGCTTTTTCTCGTTTTTCTTCGGTGTCAATTATACAACAGCCCTTATATCCTACATATTTCTTGGCGTATTTACTGGCTATCTTAGCCAACGTTTTGGTAGGAGCAATGCCCAAGGAGATAGGAATGCCCGTAGATTTTTTGATCATAGCCACCATTTGCTCTCCATATACTTTCATTTGCTCTATATCTGTCCTATCAGAAAAATCCAAAAAAGCCTCGTCAATCGAATATTGTGTTAGTTGTGGAGTATAACGAGCCAATAGACTCATTACCCGATTGGATAAAGATCCATAGAGCGTATAGTTGGAACTAAAAACAGCGACGTGATTGGCTTCTATTATGTTACGGGCTTGATAGAGAGGAGTTCCCATCTTCAACCCTAATTGTTTGCTTTCCTCACTACGCGCAATGATACATCCATCATTGTTGGAGAGAACGACAACCGGCTTATCATGCAATTCCGGATGAAACACCCGTTCGCATGAACAAAAAAAATTATTGCAATCAGCCAGACCAAACAGTTGCATAAAAAGCTATTATTGTTTATTGATTATC
>CAVJQR010000023.1:6076-20681 GCA_963651605.1 Agathobaculum sp. | reverse complement strand
TCTTTTGCCGACGAAAACAGTAGCGATTATTCATGAAACTGAAAACAAAAATTATTTATAACCTAAAATTAATCTTATGCGGAACGAACAATTTCAAACCCGAAGAGCTTCGATGCTGAGCAGATGCTTCATTGCTTTTGCCCTGCTGATGATCTGCAGTACCCTGGCGTTTGCACAAAATGCCGTAAAAGGTACCGTCTCTGACAAATTAGGTGAGCCGCTGGCAGGTGTGAATGTCGTAGAAAAGGGAACAACCAACGGTTGCATCACCGACCTCAACGGCAACTATACCCTGCAAGTTGCCAACGGCAAGACCTTAGTATTCTCATTTATCGGCTTTACTTCGCAAGAAGTGGTGGTCAACCAAAACACCATTAACATCGTCCTTGAGGAAGACTCGAAAACATTGGACGAAGTAGTGGTCGTAGGTTACGGAAGCATGACACGCAAAGACGTGACCAGCTCCATCACCACCGTCAAGGCGGAAGACCTGAACGTGGGTGTCTACACCACTCCTTCCGAACTGCTGCAAGGTAAGGTGCCGGGCTTGACCATCGCCAATACCAGCGACCCGAACGGATCGGCTTCCATCTCGTTGCGCGGTACTTCATCTTTGCGCGAAGGGGCCGCCATGGAGCCTTACTATGTAATCGACGGTGTGCCGGGCGTCAGCCTTTCATTGGTAGCACCCGAGGACATCGAAAGCATCGACGTCTTGCGCGATGCCAGCGCTACCGCCATCTATGGATCGAAAGCGGCCAATGGTGTGATCATCGTCACCACGAAGAAAGGCAATAAGAACGGTCGCACGAACGTCAGCTATAGCGGTTATGTAGCCGTAGACAATACACTGAAAACGCTGGATATGATGAACGCCGGCGAATTGCTCTCGTATGCCAAGGCCAACGGTGTGGACCTTTCGCCCTATTATGACGTAAACAATCCGGCCGATACGAACTGGCAGGACGAAGTGTTGCGCTCGGGCTTCAGCCACAACCACAACATTTCCATCAACGGTGGCAACGAAAAGACCGCTTACAGTGCATCCATCAACTACATCGACCGAGAAGGTGTGGTTCGTGGCACGTCAATGGACCGCCTGACTGCCAGATCTTTCTTGCAAACCAAGACATTGAAAGATCATTTGGAGCTGTCGTTCAGCGTCAATGCCAGCATCAGCAACAAGCAAACTGCTTCGACCGGACTGCTGGGACAGAGTGTATTGAACGCCATGTACTACTACAATCCGTTGGTTCCTGTCAAGAATGCCGACGGCACATGGTACAGTAACACCAGCATCTCGCAAAACTACAACCCGCTTTCCATGGTGTATGAAGACCAATACAAGACGAAAGAGAAGATGTTGCAGGGTATTGCCAAGGCAACCGTCCACATCATCGACGGACTGGACTGGAACTTGAACCTCTCTTATGAGGATGAACAATACATTTACAATAACTACAACACGACACAGTCGCAGTTGCCGAACATCTCTTCCCGCCATGGTCAAGCGTCGCGCAGCACGGTCGAGAACATCAAGAAGCAGATGGAAACCTACATCAACTTCAACCGCGAGTTTGCCGATGCCCACAAACTGGGTATCATGGCCGGTTATTCATGGGAGCAAGACGACACCAACGACGGTTTCGGATTGACGGTCTACAATTTCTATGACGACTATCTGAAATATTACAACATGGGATTGGCCAACAACATGGACATCGACGGTATCAACAGCAGTTATACCTTGTCCACTTTGCGTATGATCTCCTTCTACGGACGTTTGAACTACAGCTACAAGAGCCGCTATTTGTTCCAGGCAACCATGCGTCGCGACGGATCTTCTGCCTTCGGAGCAAACAACCGATGGGGTACTTTCCCATCCGTATCATTGGCATGGCGCGTCACAGAAGAGGACTTCATGAAAAATCAGAAGCTGTTTGACGACTTGAAATTCCGCGTCGGCTATGGTGTGAGTGGTAACTCACTCGGTTTCGATGCCTATACCGCCCAGCAGACCTACGGCGCATCGGGTTGGTTTACTTATACCGATCCGACAACGGGTGTCTCATCCAACTACCGCACCTTGGCGGCTACGAAGAATGCCAATCCCGATCTGAAATGGGAGCGCACGGCTATGTTCAACGTCGGTATCGACTTCGGTTTCCTGAACAATCGCCTGAGCGGTACGATCGAGTACTATGACAAGCGCACGAAAGACTTGATCTACGACTATACGGTATCTACCAATCGCTACCCGTACGGCACAATGATTGCCAATGTGGGTGAGATCAGCAACAAAGGTATCGAGCTGACATTGAACGCAACGCCGGTAATGACGAAAAGCTTCACCTGGAGCACGTCGCTCAATATCTCGCACAACAAGAACAATGTCGAGTCTCTTTCCAACGATACTTACTCGGTCAACTACCGCGACTATGCCAACCCTGATCTGGGAGGTTACGCAACAACCACCGTACAGCGCCTGATGCCGGGTTGCCCTGTCGGACAATTCTATCTTTGGGAGTGGGCCGGTTATAACGAAGAGGGCGGATCAATCTTCAACGACTACGACGAAAACGGCAATTTGGTCGGCACAACCGACGCACCTGACGACGGCGACCGTCGCAAAGCAGGCTCGGCTCAGCCGAAAGTGACCTTCGGATGGAACAATACATTCAACTACCGAAACTGGTCACTGACCGCATTCTTCCAAGGTGTGGCCGGCAACAAGATTTTCAATGCTACCCGCGCTTTCTACAACAATGTCACACTGATGAATACAGGAAAGAACATGTTGAAGGAAGTGGCAACGATCCAAAATGCAAACGATACGCGCGCCCAGGCACCGTCTGACCGTTACCTTGAGAATGGCTCGTATCTTCGTCTGGCAACCTTGTCGTTGGGTTACGACTTTGGCAAGATCGGCGACTGGATCGGCAATCTCCGTCTCTATGCAACCTGCAACAATGTGTTTACACTCACCGGCTACAAAGGTATCGACCCTGAGGTCAGCCTCGGCGGATTGCAACCGGGTATGGACTGGAACAACAGCACCTATCCCCGTACGCGTACCTTTATGTTTGGTGTAAATATTAACTTCTAACCCCATTAAAGAAGATACAAATATGAAAACAAAAATTATATTTTCAAGTGCAATCATGGCACTTGCGTTGGTCGGATGTACGGATTTGGACGTAGACATCAAGTCTGTCTACACCGAGTACCCCACCGACTCGGAAATTGCAATCGAGGCGCGCGTCAGCAATGCCTACTTCGCTTTCCGCGATGCCTTAGGACGTCGTTACGATGAGGGTATCTCTTGCAACTCGGACGAGTATACAGCCCTCAGTTTCGGCGGTGACTACCTGAACGACCGCGACATGACCAACTTTTCGCTCCATAGCGTCAGCCCCGATGCCTGCAAGAACCAGCTGAATGTCTATAGTGATATTCAAGGAGGCATCACAAAATGTAATCAGATTCTGATGGATTTGGGCGAAGAGAACGTGAGCGTTTCAGCTCCTCTTCGGGCAGTACGCGCTTTCTATACGTTCCTGCTGATGGACAACTGGGGTGACACTCCGATCATTGACTACAAGCTTTTGGACGCTACCGGTGCAGTAGACCGCTCACCGCGTGCGGATGTAGCCAAATGGATCGAATCGGAGTTGTTGGAAGTACGCGATGATTGTCCGACGGAGGTATCATCCAAGACATACGGTACCCCAACCCGTTGGATGGTCGACGCTCTTTTGGCCAAGCTTTACATCAACTGGAATGTCTATACACAAGATGTGACAAGCGCCGGCTGGTCGGCCACCTCTCCAAACGAGAAGTTGAACGACTGTATTGCCGCCTGCGACGATGTCATCAACTCGGGACTGTTCGACTTGAGCGACGACTACAAGAAGAAATTCATGTACGACAACGGCCCACATATCAAAGACTTCATCTACGCCATGCCGTTCGATGCCGTAACCCAAACGGGACTGACCTACTCCCGTTTCCGCACTTGGCGTCAAGGACAAAAGAACAACGGCTTCTACTCTACTCCGTTGGCCTCGTCTGTCGGTGGCAACATGGCACTGACTCCTGAGTATGCCGCACTCTTCTGCTTGCCGGGCGACCGTCGTAACGATGTGATTGCCGGTGATGGAACAGCCGATACGTTCGAAGTATACCAATATGATGCGATCACAGGCGAGAAGACCGACGTACGCAACACCTACAAGGATGAGCCGGTTGTCTTCACTCGAACCATTACCTTGGTGGCACAAGACGGCGACCTCAATACCGGAAAGGATCTGACAGGATGGACACAAGGTTACAAATCCATCAAGTTCTTCCCGTATGTCGAAGAGGTCAATGCCCACAGCCGTAACCAGAGCAATGATGTGCCTATCTTCCGTTTTGCCGACATTCTGCTGATGAAATGCGAGGCTATTGTCCGCGGTGGATCGGCAACCCGCGGTGATACGCCGATGAGCTTGTTCAATCAGATCCGCTCCTATGTCAATGCTCCGACCATCTCATCTGATCCTTCGTTGCAGGATATCCTCGACGAACGTGGACGCGAATTCCTGGATGAGCACTGGCGCCGCAATGATTTGATCCGTTTCGGCGACTTCGAGCGCGACTGGGGCTTCAAGTATTTGAACCCGAACGCCAAGGCATTGACCAACCGTATCTTGCCGTTGAGCCGCGACATCTTGAACGTAAATACAAACTGGACACAGAACGCGGGGTATTGATCCGATACTGATTTAGGTCTTAAGGTTTCTTTGGATTCCCCACACGGCTCCTTGCAAAAGGGTTGTGTGGGGATCTTTTTTTGATATACAGGCAAGCAAAGAATTCTTCTGCAACGATTCAAAAACGACCCTAAAAAGGAGATGAAAAAATGATGGGATACTTTTTAAAAAAAGCTCGGCACCTTTTTCAAAAATGTTCGGCATGATTTTGGGAAAAGCTCGGCATGATTTTTTTCAATCATCGGGAGGTTTTTTCATGGGGGTGTTTCCTATCCTTACAGATGCTATACATCCTGTTGGATGAAGCATTACATCACCCTCGCCAAACAACAAGAGAGGCATCCCTGCTTCCGGATCGGAATATAGGAATGCCTCTCTATGGTTATGGCTCAAATCGGCTTATTCAGGGAGAAACGTGTAGGTCTTGCCCGCTTTTGTTTCTATATCATACTCGTAAACTTGTGGGACAGGAGCCTTCACGCCCTCCTCGACGGTTGGAGCTTGAAGCGGCTCTTTGATCGAAGCCGGTGCGAATAGTTGGTTGGGGCAATCACCCGTTGCCGGATGCAAGCCTTCTCCTTTCAGAGGAATATACGAACGCAACCGCAAGATGCCTCCGATCTTCGAAGTGATCGTAGCTTGTACCAAACGATTCTCTTTCCACTGCTCGTCCACCACAAAGCCACCCCGGGCACAAAGACCTTTCACAGAACCGTCCGTCCATGCATCAGGAAGGGCGGGCAACAAGTGTATCGCTCCGTCATGGCTCTGCAGCAGCATCTCGGCAATGCCGGCCGTCACGCCAAAGTTTCCGTCAATTTGGAAAGGCGGATGGGCATCAAAGAGATTGGGATAGGTACGACCGTCTTCATTCTCCTTGTCCTCGCCCTCCTCTGTCACCGGCAAAATATGCAACATATTGCTGATAATCTGAAAAGCATGATTGCCGTCAAGCATACGCGCCCAGAAATTGGTTTTCCAACCCAAGCTCCAACCCGTTGCCATATCGCCACGATGCTTCAAGGTTGTGGCCGCGGCATTGAACAACTCCGGATGAGAAAATGGGGAAATCTGATTGGAAGGATACAAACCATAGAGGTGCGAGATGTGGCGATGATCGTTCGTTGGGTCATCAAGGTCCTCCAACCATTCCTGCAACTGCCCGTACTTGCCCACTTGCATAGGGGGCAAACTGTCGATGGCATGCCGGAAATCCTCCCGTTCGTCCGCGTCAACACCCAACACTTCTGCAGCAAGAAGGGCGCTGTTGAGTGCATCGAAAGCGATTTGGTTATCCATTGTACAGCCGGCTGTCACGGGCGTTTCTTTTCCTTTCGGCCCTTGTTCCGGACTGACAGAAGGCACTGTCACTTTCCAATCCGTGCCAGGCTTGTGCTGCATATAGTCAAGATAGAACTCGGCCGTTCCCTTGAGCACCGGATACCATTCCTGCAAAAACGCCTTATCTCCCGTAAAGAGGTAATGTTGCCACAGATGGGTGGCAAGCCATGCCCCACCATTGGGAAACATTCCCGAGGCAGCCATATCCACCGGTCCCGCTATTCGCCAAAGATCCGTATTGTGATGGGCCATCCATCCGCGACAATTGTACATTGTGCGGGCCGTTTCTGCTCCCGTCACGCTCAGCTCTTTGAGAAGCGAGAAGAGCGGTTCTACCGTCAGAGGAAGGTTGGTTACCTCAGATGGCCAGTAGTTCATCTCCGTGTTGATATTGATGGTATACTTACTGTCCCACGATGCCTCTTTTTCCGCATTCCATATTCCCTGCAAGGTGGCGGGTTGCCCACCCGGTTGCGAGCAGGAGATCAGCAGATAGCGTCCGTAATGGAACATCAACGCCACCATGGCCATATCCTTGCTCCCGACGAATTTCTCCAAACGTTGGTTGGTTGGCAGGAAAGAGGTGGTAGAGTCGACCGGCAAAGATAGTTCCACATTCCCGAATTGCTGCTGATAAGCTTTCACATGCCGCTTCTCCAATTTGGCATATGAAAAGCGTTTTATCTTGTTCAGATACTCCGCGTTTTTCTGAGAAGCATCGCCCGATACGTCATGATAGTTCACAAAATTGGTTGCTGCACTGACGATGAATGTAACCTGGCTGGCGTTCTCCACCTCCAACTTTGCGGTATTGTTTTCGGCAGACTGCCCGTCGACAGCCTTCCAGGTGCCGTCCGTCACGACCTTGGTCACGCACTCTGCGGTAAGAGCCGGGGCAACCCCTTCATGTTCCTGCCCGGCAACCGTCAACACGATCCCTTGATCCGTGGCTTTTGTCTGATAGTCGAGGGGGGCTTTCAGCGAAGCTGTCAAAGAGAGTACTCCACTCTTGTTGGCTTTGAGGCGGCTCACGATCACACCATCCGCCAGCGAGGCAAACGTTGTTCGTTCATATTGCACGCCGTTCAGTTCGAAACGGGTACGGGTGATGCCATCGGCCAAGTTCAGTTCACGGGAATAGTTTGTAGGTGTTCCCTCCTCCTTCAGATGAATATGCAGATTGGCCATCGGAAGATAGCGCATGCCGTGAGGGCCCAATATGATATGTTCGTCGATTATATCGGCTGCCTCTTTCTCTTTTCCGTCGAAGATCAGTTGCCGTATCCGAGGCATAAGAGACAAAGCTTCCGGTCGGTTGTTGTCATGTGGGCCGCCACTCCAGAATGTTTCTTCGTTCAATTGGATCTCTTCGTCCTGAACGCCTCCATAAACCATTCCTCCCAAGTGGGAATTACCAATAGGCAAAGCCTCCAACCAATGGCGAGCGGGGGCATCATACCAAAGCAAGGTGGTGGCAGGATTGCTCTCTTTGACAGGAGAAGTACAGGAGAACAACATCGCACTCCATACAAAAATGAATGCAAATTCGAATAGGTGTTTCTTTTTCATGGTATTGCAAATTTAAACATTAAGGCAAAAAACGACTGTTTTTCAGTCTTTTTCTTGTTTCAGCAAAGGTAAAAAACTGATTGGAAATCTACAACAGAAAAATAGATCTTGAAAACAAGAAAATTTAGATCCTCCCACTCTTCCATTTCATAGTCAAGGAGTATAGGAGCCTTTTCCGCAATTCCTCTATCGGAATATAAACGTCTCTTCCGGTCGAACAGCAGAGAGCGTCCGTCTGCAGAGAGGAAATTCTTTTCAAAAGTCTCCCAACAGACGGATGCTTTCGCTTATCTTTTTTCAGACACCCTTCTCGGCCAGGTAACGCTCGGCTTCGATCGCGGCTTTACATCCACTGCCCGCTGCCGTAATGGCTTGGCGATAGTGTGGATCGGCCACGTCGCCCGCTGCGAAAACACCCGGGACATTGGTGAGCGGTGTGTTGTTGATTGTCTTGATATAGCCCACTTCATCTGTTTCAAGCCACGGGCGGAAGACATCGGAATTAGGCTTATGACCGATGGCTAAGAAGAATCCATCGATGGCAATATCGACCAGTTCCTCGTCTGCTTCTCCTTTGCGTTTCACCAAATGAGCGCCTTCCACGCCATTTTCTCCGAAGAGGCCGATGGTGTTATGCTCGAAGAGTACCGTAATATTAGGGGCAGCAAAGACGCGCTCTTGCATTACTTTCGAAGCGCGCAAGAAAGGTTTGCGGACAATCAAATAGACCTGTTTCGCCAAACCTGCCAAGTAAAGTGCCTCTTCGCAGGCAGTGTCGCCGCCACCGACCACGGCCACCGTTTTTTTACGGTAGAAGAAACCGTCGCAAGTAGCACATGCCGAAACGCCCATCCCCGCATATTTTGTTTCATCGGCGAGACCTAAATACTTAGCCGAGGCACCTGTACAGATGATCAACGCCTCCGTTTCGACAACCGTCTCGTCGTCGATCGTAATCTTATAGGGAGCCGCCGAGAGATCCACGGCAGTAACAATGCCGGAGCGAATATCCGTTCCAAACCGTTCTGCTTGCTTTCGGAGGTCATCCATCAGAGCTGTACCGCTGATTCCTTCAGGATAGCCGGGGAAATTCTCGATCTCTGTGGTGATGGTCAGCTGGCCACCCGGCTGTATTCCCTCATACAATACAGGGGCGAGGTTGGCTCGCGACGCATAGATGGCGGCTGTATAGCCGGCCGGTCCTGATCCGATGATCAGGCAACGTACTTTTTCATTTGCCATATTCTTATTGTTTTTGTTTATTCCTTATTATCGTAAATCAATTATTTCGGCATTCGGATACTCTTTCTCCGGAAAAGAGAAGAGGGAGTCCGACAGATTTGCATCGCTTTTCCACTGACTGATCTCGATACGGTAGGTGGCTCCTTTCTTGTCGGAGAGCGTGATCGAGGCCGGAACCGAGGTCTGTTTCTCGACTTGCAGTGTCACTTCGCGGATATTGCTCTTGCCCGATGGCGTCAATGTAATGTCGTATGCGGCCTTTGCTTGGCGAGTGGTGCTGGTTCCCTTATAGGCCGCCTTGAATCCTTTCTTGTAAAGTCGCAAGATCACTGCCGGATTGGTATATTGCAGCTCTTCACCATCGGGAGTAGTCACGTTGACCTCTTCGTTACGTTCGACGTATGACCACTGCGTTTTTCCGTTATACCATGTCGTCATGTCGGGGGTTTCCAGCTTGAACTTGTCGCCTTTCATCTGAATGGTGCCCTCAAAGCTTTCGCCCGTCCGCTGTTGTGGCAGCGAAGTATGCAGGGTAAAGTGCGCGCGTATGCCGTTCGAGGATTCATAGGTCTGCACACATTTCTCCAAAATGGATGAAGCGTTCTGGGCCAAGCCTTGATTCACGCCCCCCATCAAGAGGAGAAAACCGACAACGATAGACCAATACTGTTTCATAACATTCCATTATTTCAAACTGTTCAACAATTGCTCCAACGAATATTCGTCGGGTATCAATACCTGGCGTGCCTTGCTTCCCTCCGACGGGCCTACTACTCCGGCCGCCTCCAGCTGGTCCATCAAGCGGCCGGCTCGGTTGTAGCCGATAGCAAACTTGCGTTGAATCAACGAGGTAGAGCCCATCTGCTGTAAAACAATCATGCGGGCCGCCTCTTCGAAGAGCGGATCTCGTTCGCTAAGATCCACATCACCCTTTCCACCAGAGCCGCCCTCTTCATTTTCCGGCACGTATTCAGGAAGAATATAAGCCGAAGGATAGGCCACCTGCTCGGAAATATAATCGACAATCTGTTCCACTTCGGGCGTATCGACAAAGGCGCATTGCACACGAACCATCTCTTTGCCGGAGATGGCCAACAGCATATCGCCACGACCGATCAAGCGGTTGGCACCCGGAGCATCCAAGATTGTACGCGAATCGACCATGGCTGCCACCTTGAAGGCGATACGACTCGGGAAGTTACTCTTGATCGTACCCGTCACCACCTTGGTGTCAGGGCGCTGCGTGGCCAGAATCATATGAATACCGACGGCACGCGCTTTGGCAGCAATACGGGCGATCGGCGTCTCTATCTCCTTGCCGCTTGTCGCAATCAAGTCGGCAAACTCGTCGACGATGGCCACAATATACGGCATGAATCGGTGTCCCTTCTCAGGATTGAGCTGACGGTTGATGAATTTTCCGTTATATTCTATAATGTTACGCGTATTGGCTGTCACCAACAAGCGGTAACGATTCTCCATCTCCGTCACCAACGAGCTCAAAGTTGCCACAGCATCTCGCGGCTCAGTGACGATCGGACTGTCGATATTGGGCAGCTTCGCCAAATAGTGCCGTTCGATTTTTGAATAGAGACTGAACTCAACCATCTTCGGGTCGATCATGACAAATTTCAACTCTGCCGGGTGTTTCTTGTAAAGCAACGAAGTAATGATGGCATTCAAGCCGACAGACTTACCTTGACCTGTCGCACCGGCCACCAACAGGTGAGGTGCTTTGGCCAAATCGAACATGCAAACTTCATTGGTGATTGTCTTACCCATGGCCACAGGGAGCTCATATGTACACTCCTGAAACTTCTTCGAAGCGATGACTGATCGCATGGAAACGGTCTGAGGGTTCTTGTTCGGCACCTCAATACCGATGGTTCCCTTGCCGGGGATTGGGGCGATGATACGGATCTGCAACGCTGCAAGATTCAACGCAATGTCGTCCTCGAGCGTCTTGATTCGCGCGATACGGATGCCGGCCTCGGGGATGATCTCGTAGAGGGTAACGGTCGGTCCGACAGTTGCCTTGATCGAAGCGATGCGGATGCCGAAATCTTCCAACGCCTTCTTGATGAGCTGCTTGTTGTTGGTCAGGTCGTCCATGTTCACCTCTACCGCGCCTTTGTCGTAACTCTCCAGCAAGTCGATGCCGGGGAAGACATAGCGCGAAAGATCCAAGCGCGGGTCGTAGTTGCCAAGCTGCGACACATCAGCCTCTTCATCCTCTTCTGCAATCTTCACCTCCATCTCTTCGCCCTCCGGCCCAACGATAACCGAGGGCGTGGTTCCACTCGCTTCGGCATCAGCCACAGACGATGTAGCATGACGTTTTCTTGAAATGGCCGATGCGGCACCCGTCGAGGCAGCTATCGGTGCAGGCTCCGGCTCATGAGGCTCCTCAATGGGGTGAGGCAATACCGACGGTTTCTCATCATCCTCTTCGGGGTCGACATAGACAATCGGCCCACTCCCGTCTTCCATATTTTCATCCTCTCCATTGAGAGCCGGAACAGATGGCGAAGCGGGGTCATCATTCCCTTCAGCTGACAATCCGAAAGGATCCTCATCGGCCGCCTTCTCTTTCTTCTTCCGTTTGGGCAAATGGATTTTACCAAGCCACCCCATGGCAAAGATCCGTTGCAAGAAAGGAATCGTCTTTACGCTGGTGCAGATGGCAACGACCAGGAAAATGGCCAACAGCAACAGGGCCGTTCCAAACGTTCCAATGTTGTCTTTCAGCAATCCTACCATATAATAGCCATGCTGGCCGCCCAAGAAGAGGAACGTATCGTCGGTACACCAATTGAAACAGAAAGCCATTGTCCACGAGCCCCATATCAGGATGGTAGCCGAAAAGAGGAAGCGCTTGAGCAACTCATAGCGGCGTATGCGCATCAACACCAGGGCCATCGAGCCTAAGAAAAAAGGGATCATGAACGAAGAGACACCAAACAGGCGGTTCATGAGGAGGTCGGACAGCACCGCTCCTCGTACACCTGCCCAGTTTTCTACCGCCATCCGGTTGGAAATGATCTCCGAGACCGTCAGATTCTCTATCTGACTCTGGTCGCTGGCCCCCGTCACGAAGAAGGAAACCATCGCCAAGCACATATAAACAGAGAACATCAGCAGGAGCAAACCACTGATATAGCTTACCCTTTCTGACGTAATAAATGATTTGAGGAGAGCCCACTTCCCTGGAGTTGTCGGCGTATTTTGTTTGCTGGTATTCTTTTTTGCCATGATAGTCGTACAATGTTTTTTCAAATGCAAACTTACATAAAATCCCTCTCTCCTACAATCCCCACTGCCTATTTTTTACCCTTTTTAGAAACTCTACAAGTAAAAATTCATAAAACAAGAATCCCTTTTCACCACTCCCCTACACGATCGCCATAAGGCATTTCTGTATATTTTTCAAACGGTTAGAACCTGGCAAAAAAATGTTCGGCATGAAATAAAAAAAAGCTCGGCACCAATTCAAAAAAAGCTCCCGAGCTTTTGGGGAGAAACACGGATGTTTTGTTCGCAAAACACAAATGTTCTTCTTCCAATACACCTGTGTTCTTTTCGAGAGGCTCTTCAGTGATAAAACATTCGACTTAAATATTTTATTATCAATATATTATAAAAACAGACCCAAAAAGAGGTCAATGCCATCGATTGCCTCCGCACTCTTTCCGAAGGTATGAAAACCGTCTGAAACATCCTCCGAACGCTCTTTTTGAAGCATGGGAAGTTTTGTACATGCTCAACCTCTTTTAAGAATTAAGGCTTGCGCTTATCGATTATTTTTTGCCGCAAAGTTGTATCTTTGTATCCAACAAATCTATTTGCAACATGAAAAAGAATCTTTGCATAGGGGCTGCAGCCCTGCTGATGCTTGCCGGCTGTACGCCCAAAGCTACCCACCAACTTGTCCAACCGTTACCGCAGGGCCTGACCATAGAGGACCTGAGCTATGCCACCATGCACGTGGCCTTTTCGGCCAACGATTTCGACTGGGAGGCCAACACCCTGCGAATGAAGGTCTACACCGAGGATCTTTACGATGCATTTGAGGTGAACCACCTGCAAACAGGCGACACGCTGATCTACGACAATAACCGGATTGTGGTGGATTCGGTAACGATAGACGGCAGCTTTATCACCGTCAACAACGGCATCGAAGAGGGAGGTGCCAACTTTGTTGCCCACGAAGGGGGGACCTATCGCGCCATGCAGCTCGACGCTTACTCGATCTATTCAGAATTGGGCGAGACCACCCTTCCGTTGCGCAGCGACTTTGCCTTCATCGTCTGCGGAGAAAACATAAACGATCCCTACGATACGATCCGTGTCAATCCGCAAGCATATCTGGAAGAGTTGCCTGATTATAAGCAAGATTTCTCGCTACTCGACACGGAGGTTCAGATTGAAAATGACTCGATCGTCAGTGTCACCCGCATTTGGATTCCGTAAAGACGATCCAACACACCATGGATGAACGATCAAAGAATGCCATAGTGGAAGCGGCAAGAGAGTTGGCCCAATGGCTGCACAGCGGACAAACAGACAAGGCGGGGCTCGATTATTTCACGACACATCTCACCACGGTGGCCCGAAGCGGGGCGACTTGGCAAGAGCAGGTGGTGGGCTATCTGCATGATGCTGCCGAGGATACCCCCCACACCGTCGAGGAGGTTCTCCAACTGCTGCAAGCCCGCCTGCCCAACGGTCCGACCGACGGCCCCACCCCTGCTGAGTGGGAAGCCATCGGCGAGGCACTCCATTTGATGAATGCCCATACGGCCCCATCGCGCGAGGCATACATCCGGCGGTTTCGCGGGCATCGGTTGGCCATACATGTCAAGCTGAATGATCTCCGTCACAACATGGATATCACACGTGTTCCGCACCCGATCGAGAAAGATCGGGCAAGAGTCGAGCGATACCACAAGGAGTTCGAGCTGCTGATGCATTATTTGGAAGAGATGGAAGCGGAGGCTGTCAAACAAAACGTTTAAGTGAGCAATGGAAAGAGGAAAAGCAATTGTAGTAGGTGCCACATCAGGCATCGGTTGGGAGGTAGCCCAACAGTTGGCAGCTGCCGGATGGCAAGTAGGCATTGCCGGGCGGCGGGAGGAACGGCTGCAAGAGATGGCCCGTACCACCGAGGGTATTGTGGCTTACCGCCGCCTCGACATCACCGACGAACAAGCACCGCGGCAGTTGCAAGCACTGATCGAGACCGTTGGCGGGATGGATCTCTATTTTCATAGTTCGGGCATCGGTTGGCAAAACGTCGGCTTGGATGCCGAAAAAGAGTTGCGGACGGTCGAGACAAACGGCATGGGGTTCGTGCGAATGGTCACCACTGCTTTCCACTGGATGGCCGACCATCGGCAAAAAGGCCACATTGCCTGTATCACGTCGATTGCAGGAACCAAAGGATTGGGGCCGGCTCCGGCTTACAGCGCCACGAAGCGTTTTCAAAGCCACTACTTGGAATGCCTCGAACAGTTGGTCCGTATGCAACATTTGCCCATTTCTTTCACCGATATCCGCCCGGGGTTTGTGGCTACCGACCTGATCGCCGGCGGCAACTACCCGATGAAGCTGCAAGCGGCTGACGTGGCCCGACAGATTATCCGAGCTATCCATGGCAAAAAGCGGGTGGCGATTATCGACTGGCGCTATCGGCTCCTCGT
>CAVJQR010000023.1:0-6066 GCA_963651605.1 Agathobaculum sp. | reverse complement strand
AATGATTCCATCATGGCTGTGGGTTCGACTCAAATTGATAAGAGGCTGATTGCGAAAAAGATAAGAACATTGCATCGCTTTATGGGAAGAATGTACTCTTTCGTGGGCATTTCTGCTGTTTTTTGTCTCGATTTTTCGACTATCTTTGCATCAAATCCATTACAACATGAAGCATAACATACTAAAATATTCGCTTTTCATTCTCGCGGGACTCCTCTTCATTCCGGCTGTCGTAGCGCAAGAGGCTTACCGAACAGAGGTATTTCAGCCGAAACGCATCAAGTCGTTGCAAGTGAAACAGCCGGACGAAATCTTCACCGTTCCCATCATCACGCTGAACAGTGGCGAGCAGATCGAAATCAATTTCGATGATCTCACGCCACACTTCACCCGTTATGCCTACTCGATTATCCACTGTGATGCCGACTGGACCCCATCCAGGTTGAGCCAAGTGGAATATATGCAAGGATTTCAAGGGCTTACCATCGACGATTATGGCAGTTCTTTCAATACGACCACGCTCTACACCAACTACAAACTGCTGCTTCCGAATGACGATATCCAACTGAAAGTGTCGGGCAACTACGTGGTGCGCGTCTACCAAGAAGACGATCCTGCCTCCACAGTCCTTACGGCTTGCTTCTCGGTGGTCGACCCTCAGATAGGTCTCTTCGGCGAGGTGCTGGGGAATACTTTGATCGATACCTACCGCACTCACCAGCAAGTCAACTTCACGATCAACAAGAAGAATTTTCCGATCGCCTTTCCGCAGCGCGATCTTAAGATACGCGTTGTACAAAACAACCGACCGGACAAACGGGTGGCGGACATTCAGCCGACCTCTATCTTGAGCGACCGCATCGTTTATGAGAATGTACGGAACTTAATCTTTACGGCAGGTAACGAATACCGCCGCATGGAATTTCTCACGCATCGCTACAATGGAATGCATGTCGAGAAGACGGATTTTTTCAATCCCTACTATCATGCGACACTGATGACCGACAAACCGACGGCAATGGCTACATACGAATATGATCAGGACCAGAACGGACGCTTCTATCCTGCCTGCAGCCGTTGCAACGATGTGGATACCGAGGCGGATTACTTCATAGTTCATTTCGCATTGCAGATGCCACAAGCCAAAACCGGCGAGGTATATTTGAATGGAGACTTCGTACAAAACCTCTTCAAGGAGGAGAACCGAATGGTATACAATGCCGAGAGCGGCTGCTACGAAAAGGCAATGTTGCTGAAACAGGGCAACTACAATTACCAATATCTCTTCGTCCGCGAAGGAGCTACCCAAGGAGAAACGGGCAGCATCGAAGGAGATTTTCACGAAACGGAGAACGAATATCTGATTTATGTCTACTACTGCCCGGCGGGTGCTCGCTACGATCAGCTGATCGGCACGCAAACATTGCATGCCAACCAACTGCGATTATAACGATTGGCCATAGACACAGCGGCCGGCAATATAGGTAGCATGCACGGCACGATCGTCGGCCATCGTCTGAAGGCCGAACAACTTTTGGGTAATTCCCCATTGCCCTATCCGCGAAAGGTAGTCGCGACGCAGTTTTTGGGGTGTGGTCGACTGGTAATCGACCACGATGAAATCAGCATAATGACCGGATGAAAGAGAGCCGATCTCATGATCCAAATGCAAAGCCTTGGCACTTCCCAGCGTAGCTTTGTAGAAGGTCTCTTCTACAGTCATCATGTTTCCGCTAAGCTGCTGCAAATGGTAGGCACAATTCAGCGTACGGAAGAGCGAGAAAGAGGTACCGGCTCCCACATCGGTGCCCATGATCGTCTGAAGACCATAGCGATTGGCTTGGGGCATGTCGTAGATTCCGCTGCCTAAAAAGGCATTCGAGGTCGGACAATGCACCACCGTCGCACGACTGTCGGCAAGACGTTGGCGCGCATCATCGCTCAAATGAATGCCATGGGCGAAGAGGGATCGGTCCGTCAGCAAGCCATAATTCTCATACACTTGCAGATAGTCTTTCGCCAAAGGGAAGAGCCGACCAACGGTTTCTATCTCTCCCTTGTTCTCCGACAAGTGAGTATGGATGTACGTATCGGGATAGGTTTCATGCAATTGTCCGCAACGCTGCAACAAATCATCCGTACAAGAGACGGCAAAGCGTGGGGTAATGGCATAAGACAAGCGGCCTTTATGGTGCCAGTCATGGATCAATCGCTCGGCTTCCGCTATGCCTTTGGCCGGATCCTCGCAAAGATCTTCACGCGCCTCGCGATCCATTTGCACCTTGCCGCCGATCAAACACATCCGATAACCGAGTGCTGCATGGAAAAGGGCTTCAATAGAGGAGGCATGGACCGAACCAAAAGCCACACACGTTGTCGTGCCGTTGCGGAAAAGTTCGTTCAAGAAGAGGCTGGCAATCTCCTCCCCTCGCTTCGGATCAGCAAACGACGACTCCAAAGGGAAGGTATAATCGGCCAACCAATCCAGCAGGCAAGGGGCAGCAAGTCCGATCTCTTCCGACTGCACCATATGAATATGACCATCAATAAAGCCGGGCATCAACAAATAACCACTGTAATCTTTCTCCTCGGCAAGGGGAAACTTGGCCTTGATGACAGCATAATCGCCCGATTCGACGATGCGATCGTTCTCCACACAAAGGGCTCCGTCTTCAAAATGGACGGTTTGCGGCCGCCCATCGTCCGCAACTTCTTCAAAATAGAACAGTTCTCCTCTATATAATTTCATCTTCTTTTCCTCTATTTGTTACCATTCATACGCCAATTGAACCCCTTCGGGGTCATTCTCGAACGTGATCCAATCGGTCTTGCTTTGGGGATTCCATTGGTGTTTCACCTCTCCTATAGCTTCACCTTTGGCATTGCACAATGAAACTTTCTTCGGCTCTTTGGGCAACAGGACGTGCATAACGTTGGTCGTATTCAGCGGGCCGCGGGCCATAAACCGATAACTGTTGCTTGTCCGTTCCTCATCCGATATGCGGGTGGCGGCACACAATACCTGCGGACGATCCTTCTCTTCCACCCGATTGAGGTCCAAAAGTAACGATTGCTCACCAGGATTGACCCGCTTCGTGGTCAAGATGGGCAACTGTGGGTCGAAGAGATCGATCAACAGTCCCTTCACTTCGTAAGGTTCCGGGCTTACGCTCTCGTCCATGACGGCAACCAAATCGTATTTGCCACGCTCCATATAGAAGTTGTTCTTGAACTGCAGCTCGCCTGCTCCCGTCTTGCTTTCATACAAACGCTTGACAGTCGATACGAAATCGGCATCGCCGCCCGGCTGCATGACGAACGCTTTCGGATCTTGACGGACTACACACACCATTCCCTTACCGACAGGATACTCGCCGGCGGGCAATCCGCGGCTCAAACCCATCTGTTCGAAAAGATGATCGGCCGGCGATTGGTAGCTGTTACCGCCTTGATTCCACCATTCGGGCACCTGTTGGAAAGAGTCACTGTCGGTCGAAGTATAGACCAAGACGCCACCTTTCTTCACCCAGTCGGCAATATAACGGTGCGCCTCCGACTCCAATGGTTTCATGTTGGTGTAGCTCATCAGCAAAAGCTTCGTATCTTTCCAATTTTCCTCGTACGAAACATTTTCGATATGCATCAGATGCACCGGCACACCTCGCTTCAGGAAAGGCAAAACCTGACCATAGAAATTGGAAAAGAGCGGATCGTCATAGCCGGCCACCGGCTCGGGTGTGCGCTGAAACATCAACGAGTTGGCCATCAGTACAGAGATCCCCTTCGAACCGCTCAGACTATTGGCCGAAAGTGGCATATCGTTCAGTGCATGAATCATCACCTGCATCTGTGTCGAATAGAAGCGGGGGATGTGAATCATCTCATCAGAGTCCGCACTCTTCTTGTAGAGTCCTTCGTAGATACGCTCCGGCCAAGGCATGACTTCGTAGTTGTCATTGCCCGCATAGAGCAGTTTTGCCATGAAAGTTGCCTCATAGTTTTGCTTGTAATCAGCCCAATCGCGTGGGCGGTCTTCGATCGGGTCGGTCAAGAAGTACATCTTCCGGCCGGTGGGAGCCGTCATCGAGACCATACATCCATATTCCAAAAAGGCATTTTCGAAGACTCGCTCCTTCTCCACACCATTATAATAGTTCGGCACACGCGAGGTGCCCGTCCAAACCTGCGCAATGTAGCCATCCACGCAAGGCAACGAGGCCAGACTGGCTTCAGGGCTGACAATCTGCCATTGCGAATAGTTCACCAACGAGTGGGTCGGGACGTAGCAACGCACCTTCATTCCTTTGGTCTCGCCATAGCTCTTCGCATAAGAAAACATCTCATTCAGCGCCCGGTAATAGAGATGGTATTTCAGTTTGTTGGCCAAGTAGGTATTCTCGGCTGATTCGTGTTGGGGCTGCCACTCCGTACCATAAAATGCTTTCCACTCCCGCTTGAAGGCATCGCTATAGCCACCTCTTGCCCAAAATTCGGGCTCTTCGAGGTAGATGGCATCGATGCCGGCATCGATCACCCGTTTCAACTGTTTCTCTTGCATGTAGCGGATGAAGTTGGCCGACGGCACAATGTAAGGCACCATCGGGCCATGCCAGATCGTATCGCCCTCGCGCGTCACCTGCCCCTCGTCGAGGTGTGTCTTTCCATCCCACTCTCCTGTGAAGTAGTCTTGGTATTCACCCCACGCACTTCCGGTCATGAAATGGGTCGTATATCCATGGTCTTGCCAACTCTTGACCCGCTCTTCGAAGGTCACCAACTGGCCGTCGAACGACAAATGCTTTTGGGTTTGCGTGCCGTAGACGATAGCCACATCGGCATCCACCTGCAGCTGCGGCTTCCAGGGCGAGGAGGTTTGGAAGGCTGTCTTCTCACGAACGGCAGAAGTGTTCTCGACTGTTTTCGAAGAGGGCTCACAACTGAGCAGCATTCCGCCGAGCAAGCAACAAAAGACACCCGAACGAACGACAGTTTTCCCCCGTCCGAACTCGAGTTTTCTCCCGAATGAACTCGAGTTTTCTCCCGAATGAACTCGAGTTTCATGCCGAATAAACTCCGGTTTCATGCCGAACAAACTATATTTACTACGCATATCTTTCATCTATTCATGCCGATCAAAATCCGAAACTCTCACGATAGAAATCGAACGAGGCGAGGACATCGTCCTTGCTGATGTGCTGATTCAGGCGAACATCTCCCACCTGCCCCAGCAAAGTGAAGTTGATTTCGTTGCCTTCGTTCTTCTTGTCGTGCGTCATCAACTCGTACAACGTGTCGTAATCCTTGCAGTCAAAGACGAACGGGGGGTAATAACTCTTGATATAGGCAACGACCTGACTCAGCTTGTGCATCGGGAAGTCGCACACTTTATGCGAAAGGTACAGCTCGCTGATGATGCCCGCTGCCACGGCATGTCCATGCAACAGGGGGAGATTCTTCTTGAACGACAAACTTTCGTAGGCATGCCCCACCGTATGGCCGAAGTTCAACGCCTTGCGGATGCCCTGCTCTTTCGGATCCTGCTCGACCACCTCTTCCTTGACGGCCACCGACTGCGCCACCAATTGATTCAAATAGCCGTAGTTCATGGTGTCAATATCGTACAACATGACGGAAGTATAGACCTCCATCGAGCTGATCAGGCCGTGTTTTATCATCTCGGCATAGCCCGAAAGTATATTGTCGCGGTCCAAAGTGCGCAGAAATTCGCAGTCGATAAAGACACACAACGGGGGGTAAAATGCTCCAATTTCGTTCTTCAACCCGTTAAAATTGATGCCTGTCTTGCCTCCAACCGCCGCATCGACCGAGGCCATCAGCGTGGTCGGTACGTTGATCGTCCGGATGCCGCGCTTGAACGTAGCTCCGGCAAAGCCGCCCATATCGGTCACCATTCCCCCGCCAAGATTCAGCAGCAGGGAGTGACGCGTAGCCCCTTTCGTGGACAATTGTGTCCAAATATAAGATAAAGACTCCAAATTCTTGTGCAAATCAGACGCTTCGACCGTAATCATAGAAGCATTCTGCAGTGCCGGCACCTCATTCACC
>CAVJQR010000022.1:19096-20698 GCA_963651605.1 Agathobaculum sp. | reverse complement strand
GAACCTGCTTGGCTACTCCAGAGTTTTCGTTCGCTGTGCGCGTCGCAAGCCGTTCGCTTCGCTCACTCGTGCAACGCTCCGGCCGCTCACTACAACTCTTCCGTTTAACGCCAACCAGCTTAGGCCCAAGGAATGAGTCGTTCCGACTCACGCTTCGCGGGTGCACCTTTTTTCAAAAGACAATAACAGTTGGTTAAAAGTTTGGCGGACAGCAATATTTATAAGTATCTGTGGGCTTACACGCCCCATAAGTTAGAAAAAGTGGCAATATTGCCGAAAAATCTTCGTAAGGGTTCGTGCTATGCAGATTAAAAGGGATTTCTATCTACAACAACTCATAGATGGAAAACAGAATGGGTTGGTAAAAATTGTCACGAGCCTTGGAGAGACGAGAATGGCATACTGACAATTGGTTTGACAGAGTTTCTGATGGATGACGAATACTTGAGCCGGTTATGACCTATTTCAATATGATAGCACGGAGAGAATTTTGAGAGGAAAAATTTGGAGATGAAAAAATAAAATAGCATTTTTGCAGAACTATAATATATACTCCGCAAATGTCTGACATTAAATGAAGAAAGGAATAAAATGGACACAATTAATATTCAAATTCAAGTGCCAAGCACAGGGCAGTATACCCGTGACGAGTTCATTGCCAAGGTGAAAGATTATGCCAACAAATTGGCAAACACTATCTCCCAACCCGTTCCGACGTATCAGGAAACATGCATGAGCCGTGAGGAACAAGAGGCATACGTCTCCGAAACCCTCAACCGTGCCCTCGACCAAATGGAAGCGCATAAGAGGAACGGGACAAAGCCGATGAGTTTTGATGATTTCTTGGCTAAATTGGAAGAAGACTAATCATGGAAGTAGAGTTACGTGTTGAACCTGAGTTCTTGAAGCAAGCCAAACGGCTTTCCAAGAAATATCATTCCTTGAAAAAAGATTTGCAAGATTTCAGGAAGTCACTGGTTGCAGATCCTTACCAAGGCAGCAGCCTTGGCGAAGGTGTAAGAAAAGTAAGGATGGCTATAGCCTGCAAGGGAAAAGGGAAGAGCGGCGGCGCAAGGGTCATCACCTACAACCTTTACCAAGAGGGCGACTCCATTGTCATTGATTTGCTAACCATCTATGACAAAGGCGAAATATCCAACATTACCGATGATTTCATCAAATATTTGCTTGACAAGCGAATTAATAAATAATGAAATGTAAGAGGAAGCAATAGCTAAGGCAGCACGAATCCACCATACAGACATATTAATCAGAACACGATGAAGGGTCTATACGCCCACCTATCATCGTGGCATATAGACCCTTGTCGTTTTCCCGTGAAGTGCGGGTGAATATATATTGCTGAGCACCTTATACTCCTGCCCAGCTTAGGAGTTATATGACAATGGAGAATAATCCACAAAGGCAGATATTAACTCCATATTTTTACAGAGTAAAAATAATAGGCGGCGAACCATTTTCCGTCAGAGGCAGGACTCGCAAAATAAGATTCTGACGTAGGAGCCCAAACGCCGCCATATTCGTAAAGCTGTTTTTGACCTTCATTTAAATACAAAGTCGCGTTTTGCTTCAAATTGTCAA
>CAVJQR010000022.1:0-19086 GCA_963651605.1 Agathobaculum sp. | reverse complement strand
CCTTATATTATTTATTGATTATCAGTGTTTTTGCTATTATTCAGCGAACACTATATAATGTACAGGTAGATTCTCCTTCTTTACGAAGTACAAATCGTCTTAGCTCCACATTTTTACAGAGTAAAAAATATAGTCGACGAAATAATTTGCACTATAGGAATCACTAGCAAAATAAGGTTCTTTCGTAGGCGTCCAAATAAACGGTTCTAATTTTGTATTGCCCCAAAGAACTTTTTGACCTTCATTTATATACAAAGTCACGTTTTGCTTCAAATTGTCAATGCCGTCAAAAATTCCATTTCCTTGTTTTGTGACTCCTATTATTTTGGTAAGTATTCCAAACGTTACTTCTTTAAGAGATTTGCAACTGTAAAAAGCTTTTTCATCTATAGCTGTAACCTTGGGCGTATTTACTATTTCCAGTTTCTCACAGTTGGCCAATGCACTTTTTCCTAATTTGGTCACATGGGGTAGATAAATGGATTTTAAAGCATTTATTCCGCTCAAACCATTGTCTGGAATTTCTGTACATCCTATTAAAGAAAGGGAGATGCTGCTATTTGTACTACCTTTCAAGGCATCACTAACAGCTTTAAAGATGTCTGTTCCTGCATCAGCTGCAAGAATGAGCTTTATGTCTGTTTTCCCTTCTGCCAATTCAGCCTTAATAGCATTTCCTATAGCTTCAGCGTTCAATGTCGTAGCCATTAAGGCATTGGCATCGAGCGCGTAGCTCTTTCCGTTGTCTGTTGCTTTGGTGAACGTGTGGGATGCCAAGGCGACACCGTCGTATTTCGCTGTTACTGAGCCGTTCTCGTAAAATATGCCATACAGGTATGCGTTGCCATTAGCATCAGAAGTAAGGGAATATGTGTAATCTACCGGACCATAAATAAAGGGCATAAAAGACTTAACGTCAACTGTTATGTTGGTATTCGGAATGGTCGCAATGCGAAGACGAGAATAGTCGCGTGTCGATGTGTTGAAAGGAATCTTAATGCAATCCGCGTTTTCTCCCGTAAGTTCACAATTTACAGATATAAATTCACTCATTCCATCTTGCTTGCCACTCTTTAGTATGACAGAGCCTTTAAAAAATGTATAATTCGGAGCATAAAACGCCATAATGCTTGGGGTCTCACCTTTTTTGTATCGCAGGGTCTGATCGCCACTAATTTTCCAACCCGAAGAGGTTTTCACAAGGGTGTAATATTGATCTTTATAAGACGAGTTTTCCAACTTTATAAGCAGTTCATCCCCATCTTCCCAGGCGGTTTTGCCAGCATCGGGCGTGCCGATGGTGCGGGTTTGCGAATCGTCGAATGCAGGGAAATCATCAACGATAAACTTGAGATTGTCGTTGCTTATCTTAGTCGTCGTTTCTTCTATATCACTTGCACATGAAGCCACTGCAAAAGCGGCAGCAAACAGCATGATGTATTGAAATATCTTTTTCATATCCTTGTCCTCCAAATTAATTGAGATCTTCTTCGGTAGTCCAACCGGTCAAGGCGTCGGCATTGATTTCGGTCAGTTCCACTTTATTCTTTCCCACTTTGACTTTGTACTCGTAACGATAGCCCTCTTTGAATTCTGTAGCCGACGACAATTTTACACTAAAGCTTTTGTCGCCAACCTTTAATTTCAGAAATACATCATATGCTGCGTATGAACCGGGGATAACTATTGCTGAGAACTTCTTTGTGTCGTGCTTATAAGCTGTCACCCAAGTGGAAGTAGCCGTTGCCGGCTTACTCATAACAAGCCCGTTCGTTTGGTCAACACTGAATGTCGCATTGGCGTACTTGGAACATACTTGTGGCTCGCTAATATCCATATTGGGATAATCGGCAGTGCCAACCTCGTATGTTACCGTAACCATAGACATGCGATGCTTCATGGGAACGCTCACATCTACTGCGCTGTATGGACTACAGCGCGTATATCCGTTGATTAAATCTGCCGCCTTCAGTTTCGCTATCGTACTTTGGTCTGTAGGCAATGTATACGTGTCATACTCGGCAGTGGATGGATATACTGCTAAAATTGTATGTTCGCTATCTTCACTAAGCCAACGGAAAGCACTACTGCGAGACCATTTGTTTGTTTCGGCATCAAACGAAAGTACTGCAGGACCACAAGAATTGTATTCCGTGTAGGCCTTTACTTTCAGTTGGTCACCATCCTCCCAGCTGTCACCCGTCCCCAATGTATTGACACGAGTCTGCACGCCCCCGACAGAGAAGGTGGCATTGATTTCCTGTCCTTCCAGTGTTGGAGCCGTATCCTCGTCTTGTGTACATGCCGTGAAACCTGTTGCCATAATGGCGATGGCCACCGCATAGTAAAGTTTCTTTATATTCTTCATACGCACAAAGTCTTATTTATATATACTATGTTGGGCACTTTATACTCCCGCCCAACTTGGGAGTTTCTATTTTAATTAGCCAACTCTGCGTCCAGATAACCAGCGGTGGTCGTATTCCATGCTTGGATATTGGCATTTTCTATTATAATGCTGGTATTCTTGACAGTGATTGTATACGTGTACTTATATCCGGCTTTGAACTGATTGTCTGTTGATGGGGTCAAGGTCGTCTTGTAAGTGTTCTCGACATTGCCATTTTTAAGGGCAACCTCGATTTCCATCTTGTTGCTTTGCAAACTTTGTGGCAACATGACAACCTTGAAAGTCCGATTGGCAGCATCGGCAGAAAGAGAAACGCCGAAGTTGTGTGTGTAATTGTCCCTATTGCCATCGGCTACTGTCGCTCCTGTCGTGGTGTTGAAAGTTCCTTTGGTATAGATGTTCTTCAACGTTACAGACTGAAGCGTATTGGCTGTAGCAGATACACCTGAGCCACAGTTCACGACAAATTCAATCAAGCTCATGCAATGCTTAAAGGGATGCCCGGTAGCATCAAATTTTACATTTGGAGATGCGTAGCTCGCTGTAGCTCCGGAGGTATAAAGAATATCTGCCGTGCCTGGCTTGTTGGCTTCGACCTCTGCCATCGTCCAGCTCAATTTGCCGTCAGTCAAAGATGCGCTGTATGGATAGTATGCGCTGAAAGTAACATCTTGGGTGTCCAGAAAATAGATGGTGTTGGCATCGTCGGCTGCGGCAAAATTACCGGTTGCGTCTGCAGTAACATATTTCTTGTTGTCAGCTTTGGTAATACCGTTTGATGTGGCATACACGCCGATGGCATCGCTTGCAGTCCAAGTGTTCTCGACAGCTGTAGCGCGGGTATTGGCACTGTTGGAAATGTCGGCAGTGATGGTGGCTGCAACAGGACCGTTGTTGCCCTGCAGCTCGTCGTCATTGGCACAAGCTGCAAACAGCAATGCTGCGGCAGTGATAGATAAGATTTTGTAAGTCTTCATAATTGTTGCTTTTAAAAGTTATTATTCAGCTATGTCCTCTTTTATGATAAACAGAGCTAATTCTATCCTTGGTATTGTTTCTAAGATTTCTTTTATGCCTCAAATATAGTGTTTTTCTTTCAAAAAAGATGTCCACTGCCCTTTTTTTAGACGTTTTACGATAAAAATCTCTCCATTCGGTAGGAGTACACCCCTCCTTTGACTTAAAAACTCGATAGAGATAGGTTCGTGAAGTGAAGCCATATGCTTCTTATATAAATGTGTGAATTTGTCTGCAAAATACAATAATTATTCTGAATAGTTGTGTAACACATTCAAAAAAGTTTGTGGCAAACGTAAGCTTTTGAAGATTTCGCCATTTATTGCGGTAAAATATAGTTCCCGTTTCCTTTGTTCCCAAACGCATCTATGATTTTTCGATATCGCTCTGTGTATGACGCGCCGATTATCAATAACTTGGCGAGTATATTATGCGATTCGGAGGAGTCCCGATGAGATTGTGATGAAAAAAGTGACTTGCGCCCCGAGTGGAGACGCAGAAAAAATCGTATCTTTACGGCTCGAAATTCAGCAACTCTCTATTTGGACTATGGCGATTGAACAAAATGCGTTGGAGACCGGCTTCATCACTGTCGAGGGAGCGCGTGTCCACAACTTGAAAAATATAGATGTAACGATACCCCGCAACACGTTGACGGTAGTCACAGGCATGAGCGGTAGCGGCAAATCGTCGTTGGCTTTCGATACACTGTTCGCCGAGGGCCAACGCCGCTATGTCGAGACCTTTTCGGCCTATGCCCGTGGCTTCTTGGGAAATTTGGAACGGCCTGACGTAGACAAGATATCGGGGCTGAGTCCTGTCATATCCATCGAACAGAAAACAACTAACAAAAACCCACGCTCGACGGTAGGAACCACCACCGAGGTGTACGACTTTCTTCGTCTACTCTATGCCCGTGCCGGAGAAGCATGGTCTTATCTCAGTGGCGAGAAGATGGTGAAGTATACAGAAGAGCAGGTGCTGGACCTCATTTTGGAGCGCTACAAAGAGAAACCTATCTATATTTTAGCACCGGTGGTGCGCAACCGCAAGGGCCATTACAAGGAACTGTTCGAACAACTCCGCAAGCGTGGTTACTTGAATGTGCGCGTGGACGGCGAGTTGCGCGAGATCGTTTACAACATGCGTCTCGACCGCTACAAACAACATAGCGTGGAGGTGGTGATCGACAAACTAATAGTCTCCCCAAAATACGAGGAAAGACTGAAGAAAAGTCTGAAGATCGCGCTCAAGCAAGGCGATGGGCTTGTTCTTATATGGGACGTGAAGAGCGACGAGGTGCGTCATTACAGCAAGCGGTTGATGGATCCGGCCACGGGGCTCTCCTATAGCGAACCCGCTCCCCATAACTTTTCCTTCAACTCCCCCCATGGTGCTTGTCCGAAGTGTAAAGGATTGGGGCAAGTCAACCTGTTGGACATGAACAAGATCGTGCCCGATCCCTCCTTGAGCATCTATGAAGGGGGCATTGTGGCATTGGGAAAATATAAGAATTCCGTCATCTTTTGGCAGATAGAGTCGTTGTGTAAGAAACATGGTGTCACACTGAAGACCCCCATCAAGGAGATGCCCGAAGAGGCGATGGACGAGATCATGAACGGCACCGAGGAAGACCTACAGATCAAAGTGGATATGTTCAACACGCTGATGCCCTATGATGGCGTGGCGAAATACATTCAGATGCAAACCGAGTCGGAGGCTTCGGGCAAGGCTCAGAAATGGGCCGGCCAATTTGTGAAGACGGCTGTTTGTCCTCTCTGCCACGGTCATCGTTTGCAGCCCGAGTCGTTGGCCTATCGCATCGGAGGAAAGAACATTGCAGAGCTCTGCGAAATGGATATTGCCGACCTTCGTGCATGGGCCGATCGGGTAGAAGAACAGATGAGCGACAAGCAACGGCAGATAGCGGCCGAGATCTTGAAAGAGATCCGTTCGCGCCTTGACTTTATGCTTGAGGTAGGATTGGACTATCTGTCGCTCAACCGAGCATCGGCTACGTTGTCCGGTGGCGAAAACCAACGCATTCGTTTGGCCACCCAAATAGGAAGCCAATTGGTGAATGTGCTCTATATCCTTGACGAGCCAAGCATCGGATTGCATCAGCGAGACAACATGCGGCTGATCCGTTCGTTGAAAGAGCTGCGCGACTTGGGCAACTCCGTCATCGTGGTGGAGCACGACAAAGACATGATGTTGCAAGCCGATTACATTATCGATATGGGCCCTAAGGCGGGCCGTCTGGGGGGGCATGTGGTCTTCGCGGGTACTCCGAAGGAGATGCTGGCATCCGACACATTGACTTCGGCCTATTTGAATGGAAAGATGGAGATCGCTGTGCCCGAACGACGCCGACCGGGCAATGGCAAGCAGATCACGATCCATGGCGCTTGTGGCAATAACTTGAAAAATATTGACGTCACGTTTCCATTGGGATTGCTCCTTTGTGTGACGGGCGTCTCGGGCAGTGGCAAGTCGACACTGGTCAATCAGACGCTGAAGCCCTATTTGAGCCAACACTTCTACCGCTCGTTGGAAGAGCCGTTGCCTTTTGCTTCGATCGAAGGGGTGGAGCATATCGACAAGGTAGTCTGCGTAGATCAGTCGCCGATCGGGCGCACGCCTCGCAGCAATCCTGCCACTTATGTCAATGTCTTCTCCGACATCCGCAATCTTTTTGTGGAATTGCCCGAGGCGAAGATGCGCGGTTATCGCCCCGGCCGTTTCTCGTTCAATGTATCGGGTGGGCGGTGCGAGACCTGCAAAGGGAATGGTTACAAGACCATAGAGATGAACTTTTTGCCTGATGTGCTTGTTCCTTGTGAAGAGTGTCAGGGCAAACGATATAACAGAGAGACACTTGAGGTGCGCTATAAGGGAAAATCCATTGCCGACATCCTTGATATGACCATCAACATGGCGGTTGAGTTTTTCGAGAATGTGCCCTCTATCCTCTCAAAGATAAAAATGTTACAGGAGGTGGGCTTGGGCTATATCCGCTTGGGACAACCCTCCACTACCTTGTCGGGCGGAGAGAGTCAGCGCGTGAAGCTGGCAACGGAACTCTCCAAACGCGACACGGGCAACACGCTTTATATCTTGGACGAACCCACCACGGGCTTGCATTTTGAAGATATACGCGTCTTGTTGAGTGTCTTGAATCGGTTGGTGGACAAAGGCAATACGGTGCTGGTGATTGAGCATAACCTCGACGTGATCAAGAGCGCCGACTATCTGATAGATATGGGGCCGGAAGGTGGTCGCGGAGGAGGAGAGCTTCTTTTTGCGGGTACCCCCGAGGCATTGGCCGAGAGTGGCATAGGCTATACGGCCCCTTTCTTGAAAAAGGAGCTGGAAACGGCCCGCCGACAGAAAGCGGCTCGGGCGGAAGAGACAAAACAATGAAGGATAAAGAAGGAAAACAATATGGCAGATGATGTTTACAAAACGATAAAAGAGGTCGCCGAGGGATACTATACCGAGAAGCGAAGCCGTTTCATTTCGTTTGCAATCCCTGTGCGGACGGTCGACGAGGTCAAGGCTGCCGTTGCGCGCTATCGCAAGGAGTATTACGACGCGCGCCATGTTTGTTGGGCTTACATGCTGGGCCCCGATCGGAAACTGTTCCGTGCCAATGACGACGGTGAGCCTTCGTCGACAGCGGGAAAGCCTATTTTGGGGCAGATCAACTCCAACGAGCTGACCGATATACTCATTGTGGTGATACGCTATTTTGGTGGAATCGAGTTGGGTACCAGTGGCTTGATCGTGGCCTATCGGACAGCGGCGGCCGAGGCCATTGCAGCGGCTACCATCGAAGAGCGGACGGTCGACGAGGTGATCACCGTGGCCTTCGAATATCCTTACCTGAACAGTGTCATGCGCATTGTCAAAGAGGATGGGCCGACGATTCTTTCGCAGCAGTTTGAGATGGACTGTGTGATGACGCTTCAGATCCGAAAAGGGGAGGCCGAGCGGTTGAAGAATCGTTTGAGTAAGGTCGAAACTGCCTATTTGAAAGAGAATGACGAAACCGATAACGATGAAAAGGAGTAAAGTATATGGATGACAGATTGGATAAATATCAGGAATCGTTTCGGCAGATGGATGGTAAGATCCATGTGTTGGAGCAACGTGTACCCATCGAGGTGCAGATGGATTATTTCCGCCGGGCAAAAGCTTGGAAAGAGTTGACCGAGGGCTGTGTGAAGGCCACCGATCTCCTTATCACTACCTGGCTGAAGCTGTTCAGAACGGAGAAAGATATCGAACAAAAGAAGCTGTGCATCATCCGTCTTGCCAGCACGCGCCATCCCAAAGCCTTTACCGGCTTGAAGGAGTTGGCTCAGAAATGTGACGACCCCGAGCTGAAAAATTGGATCTGTGTGGCGATTGTCGACATCCAAATGGCACTCGAGTCGGAAATGTCGGGCGAGAAACAGATTTATGTGGCCACGGGCTTGGGCGGAAAGGAGGAGAAGCTCCTCTTCTGTCTGCTCTTCTATTCGCGTACGCTCACCCCCTTCGAGCCTTACCAGTGTGACATCATCGATCGCGAATTTCGCTACATTCTTCCGAAAGAATCGTGCGAAGTGGAGAAGATCGAGGTGGGCGACATCTATGTGAAGGCGATGGTTTACATTCCTTTCCGCGAGAATATCCGCCATTGCATCGGGCGTGCAGTTGACAGTTGCAATGAATATGGCAATTTCCTTTCCGAACATTACACGATCACCAACGTGAAAGAGTTGGACGAGGAGGAAATCCGTGAAGCAATAGCATTATACAAGAACGATGAAGAAGACGACGATACAGCAAGCAATTAAATATGGAATTGTAGGTGTTGGCAATACGCTTATCACAGCCCTCGTCATTTGGGTGCTGCTGAAAGGGGTAGGGCTTTCGGATGTCACCTCGAACATTTTGGGATATGTGGCGGGGTTGGTGAATAGTTTCATTTGGAACAAGCAGTGGACATTCCAAAGCAAGGCGGGATGGATGCAGAGCGGTCTTCGCTTTTTTGCCGTCTTTGCCCTCTGTTACCTCCTTCAGTTGGGAGCATTGCTGCTGCTGAATGCCACGTTGCAAATTGATCCCTATTATAATCAGTTGATAGCGATGGCATTTTACACCGTGGTCAATTTTATATGCAATAAAGTATATACCTTTAAAGAGTCGGAACAATCATGCCTGAATCAAATAAACAAGCTGTAAAATCGCGTCGACAACCCGTGGTGGTGCCCGAGATGGGGCGCCTCCAACCGCAGGCATTGGAACTGGAAGAGGCGGTATTAGGTGCGTTGATGCTGGAGAAAGATGCCTATTCGATTGTCTGCGAGATATTGAAACCCGAGAGTTTCTACAACAAGAAAAACGAGACAATCTACCGTGCCATTGTTGACCTGGCCGTCAAACAGCAACCTATTGATATGATGACCGTGGTCGAGCAGCTCCGCAAGCGGGGCGAGTTGGAGATAGCAGGCGGGGCCGGTTATATTGCCGACTTGACCAGCAAGGTGGGCAGTAGTGCCCATATCGAATTCCATGCCCGCATCATTGCCCAGAAATATTTGGCCCGCGAGCTGATCACCTTCTCTTCGAAGGTGCAGAGCAAAGCCTTCGACGAGACCACCGATGTGGACGACCTGATGCAGGAGGCCGAGGGGTCGCTCTTCGAAATATCGCAACGCAATGTCAAGAAAGATGTGACGCAGATCAACCCCGTGATCCATGATGCGCTCGAAGTGTTGAAGAATGCCGCCAACCGCGAAGAGGGGCTCAGCGGCTTGAAGACAGGCTTCACAGGGTTGGACAAGATTACCTCCGGATGGCAAAACTCCGATCTGGTGATCATCGCCGCCCGTCCGGCCATGGGTAAGACCGCCTTCGTCCTCTCAATGGCCAAGAACATGGCCGTCAATTTCAATATACCTGTGGCTGTCTTCTCGTTGGAAATGAGCAATCTTCAGTTGGTGAACCGTCTGATCGTCAACGTCTGTGAGATACCGGGCGAGAAGATCAAGAGCGGCCGGTTGGAGAACTATGAATGGGAACAGCTCGACTATAAGATCAAAGAGTTGTATGACGCTCCGATCTACCTCGACGATACCCCCAGCTTGTCCGTCTTCGAACTGCGCACCAAGGCGCGCCGTCTGGTGCGAGAGCATGGTATCCAGTGCATCATCATCGACTACTTGCAGTTGATGAATGCCAATGGTATGAACTTCGGAAGCCGTGAACAGGAGGTCAGTACCATCTCCCGCTCGTTGAAGGGATTGGCCAAGGAGCTGAACATCCCGATCATCGCCTTGTCGCAGTTGAACCGTTCGGTCGAGGGGCGCCAGGGGAAAGACGGAAAGCGTCCGCAGTTGGCCGACTTGCGTGAATCGGGGGCCATCGAGCAGGATGCCGATATGGTATGCTTTATTCACCGCCCCGAGAAATATGGTATCATGGAAGATGACGATCATAATTCCACCGCCGGCCTTGCCGAAATCATCATTGCCAAGCATCGTAACGGTGCTGTCGGCACGGTCAAGCTACGTTTCAGGGCCGAATTTGCCAAGTTCCTCAACCCCGAAGAGGATCTTCCGATGCAGACCTTGCAGCCGGGTGGAGCGCATGAGCATGTGATGGGCGAAAGCAGTTTTACCACGAATATCAACCAGTTGGGGGGCTCTCCGTTGGGGCCCGACAACAGTGGCGTACCTTTTTAAACAAGCATACAATGATACAAGAGATACAACTGCGCTTGTTGCCCGAACAGGCGGCGAGCGAGCAGGCACTGAAGCAGGTCGTAGCGCGTGAGACGGGCCACGATGCTTCCTCCATCGAGGCAGTCCGTGTGTTGAAACGTTCGATCGATGCCCGACAACGTACCGTTTTTGTCAACTTGAAAGTGCGTGCCTTTATCGATGAAATCCCTACCGAGCTCGAATATGTCCCGGTCGAATATAAGGACGTTTCGCAAGGAAAGACGGCCGTAGTGGTTGGGGCGGGGCCCGGCGGACTCTTTGCCGCCCTCCGACTGATCGAGTTAGGCTTCCGCCCGATTGTGGTAGAGCGCGGCAAGAATGTACGGGAGCGCAAGAAGGACTTGGCATTGATCAGCCGAGAACACCTTGTCAACCCCGAATCCAACTATAGTTTTGGCGAGGGGGGAGCCGGTGCTTATTCCGATGGCAAGCTTTATACCCGCAGCAAAAAACGCGGTTCGGTGGAGAAGATACTGAATGTCTTTTGCCAACATGGGGCCAGCCCTTCGATTTTGGCCGATGCCCATCCGCATATCGGAACAGACAAGTTGCCGCGCGTCATTGAAAACATGCGCGAGCAGATCAAGCGTTGCGGAGGAGAGGTGCATTTCGAGACACGAATGGACCGTTTCATCTTGCGGGAAGGGGAGGTGATCGGCATCGAAACCCACACCGGAGAGGCCTTTTTCGGTCCCGTCATCCTGGCAACGGGCCACTCGGCCCGCGATGTGTATCGCTATCTCTCGGCGGCCCATATCTTGATCGAGGCGAAAGGATTGGCCATCGGCGTGCGATTGGAACACCCGCAACGACTGATCGATCGGATACAATACCACAACAAAGAGGGTCGAGGAGCCTATCTTCCGGCAGCCGAGTATAGTTTTGTTACCCAGGTGGACGGCCGTGGCGTCTACTCCTTCTGTATGTGTCCGGGCGGTTTCGTCGTTCCTGCCGCAAGTGGTCCGCGCCAGTTGGTCGTTAACGGCATGTCTCCTTCCAATCGTGGCTCGTATTGGGCCAACTCCGGTATGGTGGTGGAGATTCATCCCGACGACTTGCAAGACAAGACATTGAATAGTTTCCCCGAAAGCGACCCGGTGGCAGACGAACTGAAGATGATGTGGTTGCAAGAGCGCCTCGAGGAGTGTTGTTGGCTCAATGGCCATTCGCGACAGACGGCACCCGCCCAGCGGATGGACGATTTCGTGAACCGCCGCCTCTCTTCCGAACTGCCCCGTACGTCGTATGCCGCCGGCGTGATCTCCTCGCCGTTACATGCTTGGATGCCCCCCTTCATTGCCAACCGACTGCGCACCGGATTTCAGCATTTCGGCCGTACGTCGAAAGGGTTTCTGACGCATGAGGCACTGATGATGGCCGTCGAGACCCGTACCTCGTCGCCCGTCCGTATTTTGCGCGACAAGGATAGTCTGCAGCATGTCGCCCTCCGTGGGCTCTTCCCTTGCGGTGAAGGGGCCGGCTATGCCGGGGGTATCGTCTCCGCAGCTATCGACGGCGAACGGTGTGCCGAACAGTTAGTCGCCTTTTATGGGTGAGGCCGGGGACGTTCCTTCTATTCGAGTGCCGATCGAATGATGGGGACATGGTGGCGACCGAATCCTTTCATCTTGTCATAAAACGGGTAAATATGTCACGGCTCAATGTGGAAAATGGGAGATAGATGCCAAAATGTCATATATTCTCCTTTGGCATTCTATTTGTACTTCTTGGAGTGAAAAATGAAGAAAGATAAAAACAAAAGGAAGGAGTTAAGCGTATGAATTTTAACAACTTTACAATTAAAGCACAAGAAGCGGTACAACAGGCCGTGCAGTTGGTTACGCAAAACAACCAGCAGGCCGTTGAACCGGTCCATTTGTTGAAGGCTGTCATTATGACAGGTGAAAGCATTACCAACTTTCTGTTCCAGAAATTGGGTGTCAACCGGCAGCAAGTGGTGAAAGCCGTCGATGCGCAGATTGCCTCGTTGCCGAAGGTGTCGGGCGGTGAACCTTATCTTTCCGGCGAAGCCAATGCCGTATTGCAGAAGGCCATCGACTATTCTTCGAAGATGGGCGATCAGTATGTCTCCATCGAACCCATCATATTGGCATTGTATACCGAAAAGAGCAGTGCCTCGCAGATTATGAAAGATGCCGGCTTTACGGAAAGTGAATTGCGCAAGGCGATCGAGGAGTTGCGAAAAGGCAACAAGGTGACCAGTCAATCGGCCGAAGACACCTACGAGGCGCTGAGCAAATACGCCATCAACCTGAATGAGCGGGCTAGAAGCGGCAAGTTGGACCCGGTGATTGGGCGTGACGAAGAGATCCGCCGTGTGTTGCAGATCTTGAGCCGCCGTACGAAGAACAACCCGATCCTGATCGGTGAGCCGGGTGTCGGTAAGACGGCCATCGCCGAAGGATTGGCCCAGCGTATCGTTCGTGGCGATGTCCCGGAGAATCTGAAATCGAAACAGATCTATTCGTTGGACATGGGTGCCTTGATTGCCGGTGCGAAGTACAAAGGTGAATTCGAGGAGCGTCTGAAGGCGGTCGTCAACGAAGTGATGAAAGCCGAGGGCGAGATCATCCTGTTCATCGACGAGATCCACACGTTGGTCGGTGCCGGAAAGGGAGAAGGTGCCATGGATGCCGCCAATATCTTGAAACCGGCATTGGCGCGTGGCGATCTGCGGGCCGTAGGTGCCACGACATTGGCCGAGTACCAGAAGTATTTCGAGAAAGACAAAGCGTTGGAACGTCGTTTCCAAATCGTGATGGTAGACGAGCCGACTGAGGTGGATGCCATCTCTATCTTGCGTGGTTTGAAAGAGAAATACGAGAACCACCACAAGGTACGTATCAAGGACGATGCGATCATCTCGGCTGTCAAATTGTCAACGCGTTACATCACAGACCGATTCTTGCCCGATAAGGCCATCGACTTGATGGATGAGGCCGCTGCCCGTTTGCGTATGCAGATGAACTCTGTGCCCGAAGCTTTGGACGAAGTGACGCGTCATATCAAGCAGCTCGAGATCGAGCGGGAAGCCATCAAACGCGAAGACGACAAGTCGAAGCTGGAGCAACTCAACAAAGAGATTGCCGACCTCAAAGAGGAAGAGACGAAGCAAAAGGCGCAGTGGGAGAGCGAGAAGACGTTGATCAATAAGATCCAACAGGATAAGGTCGACATAGAAAGCCTCAAGTTCGAAGCCGAGAAGGCCGAGCGCGAAGGCAACTACGGAAAGGTGGCCGAGATACGTTACGGCAAGATCAAGGAGAAGGAGAACGACATCAAAGAGGTGCAGGAGAAACTGCACAACATGCAAGGAGCTTCGGCCATGATCAAGGAGGAGGTCGACAGCGACGATATTGCCGAGGTCGTCTCTCGTTGGACGGGCATCCCTGTCACCAAGATGATGCAGAGCGAACGCGAGAAGCTGCTTCACCTCGAAGAGGAATTGCACAAACGCGTGGTAGGGCAGGACGAGGCCATCAGTGCCATTGCCGACGCTGTGCGCCGTAGTCGTGCAGGATTGCAGGATCCGAAACGGCCGATCGGCTCATTCATCTTCATGGGTACGACGGGTGTCGGTAAGACGGAGTTGGCCAAGGCGTTGGCCGACTACCTGTTTGACGACGAGAACATGATGACGCGTATCGACATGAGCGAGTACCAGGAGAAATTCAGTGCTACCCGTCTGATCGGTGCGCCTCCGGGATACGTCGGATATGACGAGGGCGGACAGTTGACGGAAGCCATTCGCCGGAAGCCCTATTCGGTTGTTTTGTTTGACGAGATCGAGAAGGCCCACCCCGATGTGTTCAACATCTTGTTGCAGGTACTGGACGATGGCCGTCTGACCGACAACAAAGGGCGTACGGTCAACTTCAAGAATACGATCATTATTATGACCAGTAACTTGGGATCGTCGTTGATTCGTGACAATTTCGAGAAGATCACGGACACGAACCGCAGCGAGGTGGTCGAGAAGACCAAGGGGCAGGTCATGGAATTGTTGAAGAAGACGATCCGTCCGGAGTTCTTGAACCGTATCGATGAGATCATCATGTTCACTCCGTTGAGCGAGAATGAGATCCGTCAGATCGTCCGTTTGCAGCTCAATGGCGTACAGAAGATGTTGGATCAGAACGGCATCAAATTGGAATTTACGGACAAGGCGCTCGACTTTATCAGTCACGAAGGCTACGATCCGCAGTTCGGTGCGCGTCCTGTCAAGCGAGTCATCCAGCGTTATGTCTTGAATGAGTTGTCGAAACAGATCTTGAGCGGCAAGGTCGACCGCGAGCATCCGATCGTCATCGATGCACAAGCCGGCGACTTGGTCTTCAAGAATTGACACTAACCGCATAAGATAATCCGAAAGAGGGGTGTTGAAAGTAACTTTCAGCATCCCTTTTTTTTGTCTATGCCCTCCTGTCCCTTAGATATAGAACTCCACCATTTCGATCAATCCTGCGCGGAGAGCATATTTGGTTGCCTCATATACACTGTTTACCCCTAACTTTCGGAAGATATTCTTCTTGTGCGAGATGATTGTATGTATGCTTGAATTGCGCTCGTTGGCAATCTCTTTGACCGACTTTCCGTGCGCGATCAGTTTGAGAACCTCCGTCTCGGTCGAGGTCAGCACCGACTCCGTCTCCGTTTTGGTGCCGTGGTTGATCAGCAGGTTGGCGATCTGGTGGCAGAAAAAACGGTCGCCGCGCGACAGACAATGCAGTGCCGCGTGGATCTCCTCGCCCGAATTTTCTTTCAATACCATGCTGATGTTCTCCTCAATACTCAGTTTGCGGATAAAGTCTTCGCTCAGTTCGTTCGAGAAGAGCAACCAGCGTGTCTCGGGGAAGCGCTTCCCGATGACGAGCAGTTCGTCTGTTCCGTTCAGATCGAACAGGGTATAGTCCAAGATGACGATCGCTTTCGTGTCGTGTTCTGCCAAGGTCCGCACCAGCTCTTGCCGACTGTTCACATCAATTATCTGTGCCGTTTCGAAAAGATCAGTGATATATCCGTGCAATCCCCGCCGGGTGATGTCTTGATTGTCTGCTATAATAAATGTAGTGATACTGTTCATTTTCCCCATTGTTATTCTATAGACAAAAGTATAACCTGTAGAAAAATAATCCAAGAGCAAAGCTATGAAACAGAAAACTATTCTGATAAAGCGTTGTGTCGCAGTGTAACGATTCTGTTTGCCTTATGAAAATCCTCGCACGATGGAATAATATTCCAAAACGGAGGTGACTTGTTGGCAGCAAAGGCTTCAAGCAATGGGCGGAAATACCACGTTTTTCTTCTTTGGTGATGTTTGTAATTGATTGAATGATAGTCTATTATTATAAAACAATTTGCCTCTATACCATATATATGGTAGAAAAATGCCATGCAAATGGGATTGTGTGGCAGGTGGCATCGCCGTACTTTTGTCACGTCGAAAACAAAGAAAAAATATAGAGGTTTGGATACAATGAACAGAAGTCGGAAACATAGTAGAACGGAGCAGGCATGCTGCTATTGCCTTTCGAAACGAATGTGCCACTTGGCACGATGTTGAAACAAAAGAAGATCGCTCGTCTTCTTCTGATGGCGCGATGTCATTCAGACGAATGTCGGGTGGGCCGAACTTATCAGCGGTGAGTCGGCCGGAGAGAATGAAACAAGAAAGGAAGAGGGAGTCCTTCGGTAGGGGCATAACATAACCCTTTATTTTTCAGTAACCCTACCGGATTCCTATATGTTTAAATGAGAAAGATCAGATGAAATCAATCAATACATCAAATAATGCTGAGACTGTTTGGAGCAAGACCCTTTGGGCCGTCTCCTTTCTAACCCTTGCTGTTCAAGTAGAGGGGCAAGTGGTAAAAGGTAAGGTGGTGGACAAGGCCACACAAGAACCGATCGTAGGTGCGACAGTCATGACAGCCAACCAAAAAACAGGCACCATCACCGATATCGATGGCCTCTTCTCGCTCGAAGGAGTGCAGCAACCGGCGCGGCTCGTGGTGAGCTATATCGGGTACCAATCGCACGAGGTCACCGTCAAGGATGAAGAGGTGACCGTCCAACTGTCGGAAGAGGCAAGCAACTTGGACGAGGTGGTAGTGGTCGGCTATGGTACACAACGCCGCACGCAGCTGACGGGAGCCGTGACAAAGGTATCGGCCGAGGTGTTCAGCACCACCACAACGCCCACCTTGGATGCCGCCCTCAGCGGGTCGGTGGCCGGACTGAATGTGACGGCTTCGTCAGGCCAGCCCGGTGCCGCTTCGAGCATCCGCATCCGTGGCGGCAACTCGGTGAATGCCAGCAACGAACCGCTCTATGTCATCGACGGCTTTATCTTCTATAAAGATGCCAGCTCTTCGAAGACCGGTCTCGGGGCTATCGAGAGCAGTCTCAATCCGTTGTCGACCGTCAATCCGTCGGATATTGAATCGATCGAAGTGTTGAAAGATATTTCCGCTACGGCTATCTATGGATCACGCGGTGCCAATGGTGTGATTCTGGTGACAACGAAGAAAGGAAAGCAGGGAAAGACCTCCATCAGCTATCGCTTCTCGGGCGGTTTTGACAAGGTGAGCAAAAAACTGGACTTGATGAATGCCTGCGAGTGGGCCGGCTTCCAAAAGACCTACTTCTATAACAAAGGTGGTTATACGGACGAAGAGATTGCCGCTCTGGGCAAAGGCACCAGCTGGCAAGATGCCATGTTGCATACTGCCTTCCGACAAAACCATGAGGTCTCCATCAATGGTGGAGGCGAAAAGGCGCGCTATGCCTTCTCGGCCAACTATACCAACCAGGATGGCGTCATCATCAACTCGGGCTTCGAACGGTATAATTTCCATTTGAATGCCGACTGGACCCTGTTCAAAGGGCTGACCTTCGGCGTCTTTGCCAACTATGGCAAGAGCACGCAGCGCGGACTGACCACCACCGAGGAGGTGACCTACAACTCATCGCCCTACTCGGCCGGCATAACCAACAGCTTCGTTTATGGCTTGCTTACGCCGCAAGTGGTGCCGATCTACAACGAAGATGGCTCGTACAACTACTCCAACCCCTACGAATATGCCTATTTTGCGATCGGAAACAAATCGTCGAATGCCATCTCAGACTTGAAAAATTCAGTGGCAGAGAGCATCAACAACTACCTTTTGTCGAATGTTTGGGCACAGTATGCTTTCGGCGATTTCAAGGCGAAGGTGACGGTCGGCTTGAACAAAGAGCAGATCAGACAGAACTACTTCTCTCCGTCATACACCTCTCTCGGATTGTCGAACGAGGGTGTGGGCGGTATCGGTAACAAAGCCAACGAGATTTGGCAGGAAGAGTACACCTTGACGTGGGGAAAGGAGCTGAATGAGGCACACTATGTGGATATCCTTGCCGGCTATACCTATCAGAACAGCCAGTCGGACTACAACTCTGTGCTCGTCACCCACTTCACGAACGAGGAGCTGAAACACAATAACTTGGCCGATGGGTCGACGGTCTATCCTCCGAAGTCGGGCACCTCTTCCGCTTCGCTCAACTCCTTTATCGCCCGTGCCAACTATACGTTGCTGAACCGCTACAATGCGACGGTCACGTTCCGCGCCGACAACTCGTCGCGCTTCGCGCAGTCGCATCGCTGGGGCTACTTCCCCTCTGTCGGTCTCTCGTGGAATGTGAATCAGGAGTCGTTTTTACAAGATGTAAAAGCCATCTCCAACTTGAAGATACGTGGCTCGTATGGCATTGTAGGTAACCAAGAAATTGGCGATTATGAATATTCCCAAAGCTATACGGCCGGACGCTATGACGGCTCGTCGAGCTACTCGAAACAAAACGCGGCAAACGATAATTTGAAATGGGAGACAACCACTTCATACAATATCGGTGCCGACCTGGGGCTCTTTGCCAACCGTCTGAACATCGTGCTGGATGGTTATTACAAAAAGACAAGCGACCTGCTGCTGAATGTCCCTATGGGATTTGCATCAGGTGTCACCAGCCAACTGCAGAACGTGGGCAATGTGGTGAACAAAGGTGTCGAGCTGACCGTCAACGCTACCTTGGTCCAACGGAAAGGATTGCTGTGGGGCATCTCAGCCAATATTGCGCACAACAAGAACACCATCACCGACATGGGTAGTTCGAACGATATCATCATGGGAAGCAGCAATGAAACGATCTTGCGCAAAGGAGAATCGTTGGGTACCTTCTACGGATTGCAGTTTGATGGTATCGTGCAGGCGGACGAAGATCTCTCGAAATTGCCTACCCTGAACGGCAACAAGCTGCAACCGGGCGATGTCAAATATGTCGATACCGACGGCAATACACGCATCGATGGCAACGATCGTGTGGCATTGGGCAGTATCCAACCCGATTTCACCTACGGCTTCTCCTCGCAGTTGAGCTGGAAGCGGTTCGATCTCAACGTCGCCTTTGCAGGAAGCTATGGCAACCAGTTGTTCAATGCCCTGGGCCGTCGCTTGGAACAGACGAGCGACAGTTACAACCTGTTGCGCACCGTGCTGAACAGCTGGACGGAGTCCAATCCGTCGCAACGCTATCCGTATGCAAGCAACGAGCGCCCCACTTCCTACATTGACAGTCGTTATGTCGAGAATGCCTCTTATCTGAAACTGCGCAACGTCACCGTGGGGTATACCATTCCCATCGGAAAGAATCTGCCGGTAGGGGTGCGACTCTTCGCCACGGGATCCAACCTCTTCACGCTGACCCCTTATTCGGGCTATGATCCCGAGGTGTCGTCGGGTAGCGATACAGGAGCTTATCCTGCTTCCCGCTCTTTCGTTTTCGGGTTTGAAATCTCTTTATAATACCCTATAAATCTTTTCAAAAAAA
>CAVJQR010000021.1:0-20704 GCA_963651605.1 Agathobaculum sp. | reverse complement strand
CAATTCAAATCTGTCCACGTCAAAATTTCAAGCATTGATGCAAATGCTCTTTAGCAATTGCCCCTATCTTTGCTTTCGGAGTGCAAAGATAAGCTATAAATCAACACGAAGGGGTTTCTTTAACTTTATTTTTTCTTTTTAGTGTTGCGCAAAGCTTTTTGAACCTTGAAGCCGGCCCTCATCTTGGCCGCTCCCGAACCATGCGTTCCACGGAGGAAATCTGACATTTTCGGACGGCGGTTTTTAGCCGTCTCGTCGGGAGCTTTTTTGAAGACCTTCCCATTGCCGGTCATGGCGCGTTCCAATTCATTTCTATCCATATATCTGTTTTCTTTATCTTACTCGTCTAAATTATTCAGCAATTCTATCATACTCTTGCCCAAAACAGGATGCTTCACGAAGGGAGCAATCTCTGCCAATGGTTCCATTACGAAACGCCGTTGCGTCATCTTTGGGTGAGGAATTCCCAAACCATCCTGCTTAATTATCTGATTTCCATACAGCAACAGATCAATATCAATGATCCGATCACTGTAAATACCATCCCGGCTTTTCTCTTTTCTTCCCAACGTTTGCTCAATCTCCTGTGTTACGGCAAGCAACTCTCGCGGAGACAATTCTGTTTGCAAGTGAATCGCTGCATTCAAAAAGCGGTTATCCGAATGGAAGCCCCAAGGTTCTGTCTCATAGAATGCGGAAAGAGCCACCACATCGCCCGCTCTTTCTGCCAGCAAAGCGGCTGCTGTGATAAGATTCTTCCGTTTGTTTCCAATATTGGTTCCTAACCCCAAAAAGACTTCCATACGGATAATATCGAGAATTAACGAATCAGCATGGCATCGCCATATGCGCCAAACATATAACCCTCTTTCAAAGCTTCGTCATAAGCATCCATCACCAAGTCATAACCTCCAAAAGAAGCGGTCATCATCAGCAAAGTAGAAAGCGGAAGATGGAAATTGGTGATCATGCTTGTTGCCAAGTTAAAATCGTAAGGAGGGAAGATAAATTTGTTTGTCCAACCCTCGTACTCTTTCAGATGACCATCAGTGCTGACTGCCGTCTCGACTGCACGCATCACAGATGTACCGACTGCGCATACCTGATGTCCTTCGTCTTTGGCTTTGTTGACCGTCTCCACCACTTGGGCATTGACAAACATCTGCTCCGAGTCCATCTTATGCTTCGTCAGATCTTCAACATCGATCTCACGGAAGTTGCCCAAACCGCTGTGCAGTGTCAAGAAAGCGAAATGACAATCCTTGATTTCCAAACGTTTCATCAACTCGCGGCTAAAATGCAAGCCCGCCGCCGGTGCAACAACTGCCCCCTCTTCTGTCGCAAAGATGTTCTGATAGCGATCTTCATCGTCTGGTTCGACCGGGCGATTGATGTATTTTGGCAGTGGAGTTTCACCCAAAGCATACAATGCTGCTTTGAAATCATCGTGATTGCCATCGTAAAGGAAGCGCAATGTTCGTCCGCGGGAAGTGGTATTGTCGATCACTTCAGCCACCATCGAATCATCCTCTCCAAAATAGAGTTTGTTGCCGATACGAATCTTGCGGGCAGGATCCACCAACACATCCCACAAACGGAGGTCCGGGTTCAATTCGCGCAGCAAAAAAACTTCAATACGAGCTCCGGTCTTCTCTTTGTTTCCATACAGACGAGCGGGGAACACTTTGGTGTTGTTGAAAATGAACACATCACCATAGCCATAGTATTCCAGTAAGTCTTTGAAAATTTTATGTTCGATCTTACCGGTTTTGCGATCGATCACCATCAACCGAGCCTCGTCTCTATTCTTCGAAGGGTGCAAAGCTATTTGCTCTGCCGGCAAATTAAATTTAAATTTTGAGAGCTTCATATGTTTTATTCAATCTTATTTTCTTCTTTATTCTACCACTTCTACGGGCATTGCCTCCCGATCCAAGAAAACGTCTATCTCCTCAGGATTCATGCAACGGTCCAACGTTATGTCGCCGATGCGCGTCCGCTCCAAAGCAATCAGATGCGCCCCCGACTTGAGTGCTTGCCCGATGTCGCGTGCCAAGGCCCGGATATAGGTTCCTTTGCTGCAGACAACCCGAATCTTGATGACGGGCAAGCTACACTCCAGCAATTCGATCTCATCGATCACCAACGTTTTCGCTTTCAGTTGCACCTCTTCCCCTTGGCGAGCCAATTCATAAGCCCGTTTGCCCTCTACTTTGCAAGCGGAGAAGACGGGCGGAATCTGCTCGATCGTCCCAATGAACTGCTTCAGAACTTCTTCCACCAGCCCACGTGTAATGTGGTCGGTCGGATAGACGGCATCCACTTCCTTCTCCAAATCGAACGAGGGTGTCGTCTCTCCCAGTTTGAGTGTTGCCACATATTCTTTGGTTTGGTATTGAAATTCGTCAATACGCTTCGTGGCTTTACCCGTACAAACAATCATCACGCCCGTCGCGAGCGGATCAAGGGTGCCGGCATGGCCGACCTTTATCTTTTTCACCTTCAGCTTGCGCGATAATTTATAGCGGAACTTGTTGACCAAGTCAAACGAAGTCCATTTCAGTGGCTTATTGAAATATAATACTTCCCCAGCTAAAAAATCCATTCAAATCAATTCAACAGTGAACAAATAAGTGTTATAGCACCAACAACGGCACAATAGATGGCGAAATAGATCAGCTTTCCTTTCTTCACCAGGCTGATCATCCATTTACAAGCCACACATCCGGAAAGGAAAGCGGCCAAGAAGCCTACTGCCAATGAGGAGGTCGCCATACCGCCCCCGAAGGCTTCGCCCTTCATCATCTTCAATACGTCCAACAACGCCTCGCCCAATATCGGTGGGATAACCATCAAGAAGGAGAACTGTGCCAAGTTCTCTTTCTTGTTGCCCAACAAAAGGCCCGTGGCAATGGTAGTGCCAGAGCGGGAAAGGCCAGGCATCACTGCACAAGCTTGCGCCAAACCGATGATAAAAGCATCCTTCAACGAGAGCTCTTCCTTCTGACGTGGCTTCGCATAATAAGAGAATGCCAGCAAAAGAGCCGTCAACAGCAACATGGCACCGACAATAGCCAAGCCCGAACCGAAGATCGCTTCAACAGAATCCTTGAAGAAGACACCTACGATGCCGATAGGAATCATCGAAACCAATATATTTAATGTATAGCGAGTCTCGGGGTTCATCTCAAACTTGAACAAACCCTTCAAGATCCATCCTATTTCTTTTCCCAACACGACCAAGGTGCTCAAGACCGTAGCCACGTGTACCAAGATCGTAAATGCGAGGTTGTCCTCGCCTTCAATACCGAACAAAGCCGAGCCGATGGCCAAATGGCCACTGCTGCTGACCGGCAGATATTCCGTCAATCCTTGCACCAAGCCAAGGATCAATGCCTCCAGTTCGCTCATTCTTCTTTCGTGATAACGTTCTGAATGTCTGCTTTCTGATCAGAATCTTTGCCGACGTCTTTTCCTTTTACCATGATACCGGCAATGACACCCACAAAACCAATGACAGCCACCACGGGAGCCACCACGATGCGGCGTGCACTAAATATCTCAGGATTGAAGGAGGAATCGCTTGAACCGCCACCGCTCATCAATATGAAACCGATGATGATCAAGACAACAGAACCTGCAATCAGCATAAAATTCTCTTTTCCAAAAGCAAAATCTTTCTTCGACATATTTCTTTTTTTATTTATTTCAGACGTAATACAATTTGTCAAAACTCATCCGCAAATATTTGTTGACGGAGAAGTAAGTAGCTAAGATAGACAAAAGAATGCCCAATAGCAACACTACCCCATACACGATCAATAACGTAGGAATGTCCAATATTTGTATAAAGCCGGTGAGTTCAGACTGCAAATAATACAAAGCCCCGGTCAGCATACAAATCGCCAAAATCGCCGCCAAGATACCACTCACCACATTATAGCGGATGAACGGCCTGCGGATAAAGCCCGAGGTTGCTCCCACAAGTTGCATGGTATGGATCAGGAAACGCTTCGAATAGATCAGCAAACGGATCGTGTTGCTGATCAAAACAAACGAGATGACTGTCAGCACCGCCGCCAATCCGAAGAGAATCAATCCGATACGCTGCATATTGGTTTGCACCATCTCCATCATATCCTTCCGATAAAGCAGTTCCGAAACCGAAGTATAGCGCTTGATCTGGTTTTCAATCAGCTGAAGGCTGTCGGGGTTGGCATATTGCGAATGGAGTTTCACTTCGATAGATGCCTGCAACGGATTGAACCCGAGGAATGTCTCCGGGTTCTCGCCTAATTCCTCTTCCAAATCTTTCGCCGCCTGCTCTTTCGAAATGTATTCGGTCGATTTGATATAAGGCAAAGCATCCAGCGCACGTTGCATCTGTTTCACCTCCATGTCTTTCACGTTGTCTTTCAACACAATGGAGAACGAGAGGTTCTCCTTTACATAGACGGAGAGCTTGTTGCCCAACAAACCGATGAGGCATATCAATCCCATCAAAAACAGCACCAAGGCGATACTGATAACGGAAGTCAACCGTGAATGAAAGAACGAGACGGAACTAATATTCTTGTTTTCAGCCATTTATTATCAAATTTGACGAATCAAAATACATCTGCGGAAGGTCTCGAGAACACTACCCGTAATTTTTTTGCAAATAAACAAACAAAATACGACATGGCGTCTGTTTTTCGTTTATTTAACAACTTTATCTTCTCGAAAAACAAAAGATTTATCCGATAGTCATCCCGATGAAGCATTTGAACCTCATGGAGCGTTAAAACCATTCTTGCCATGCTTTCAAATAGGCCATCGCGAGTTTTGAAAAAGTTTCTCGGCACCGAACTGCAGTTTACTCGGCATGAAACTCCGGTTTTGTCCCGAATGAACTGCAGTTTTGTCCGCACAAAACTCGAGTTTTATCTGGAGAAATTTTTTAAAAGGTGCCGTACGACTTCTGCAATATACACTTATTCTTACGGAGAAATACCGCAAGCAAAAGCAAATGCTTGTGCCATAAGCGATTCATCCTATATCAAAAAAGGCCTTTTTTCAAGGGAAAAAGCGTTTGGCAGTATACATTATTATATATACATTTGTCCGCTGAATCATAAAAGAGAAATTATGGGCTCTACATCTTATACGATGATCGCTTTTCAGGTGCTCGGATCGTTGGCATTGTTAGTATATGGCATGACGGTCTTGAGCGATGCTTTACAGAAATTGGCCGGATCACAACTGCGCAAAGTATTGGGGGCGATGACCACCAACCGCTTCACAGGAATATTGACCGGGCTATTCATTACCACCGCGGTGCAAAGCTCGACGGCCACAACCGTCATGACCGTTTCGTTTGTCAATGCCGGATTGCTGACTCTTGCCCAAGCCATCTCTGTAATCATGGGAGCCAACATCGGCACAACGTTCACCGCTTGGATCATGTCGTTGGGCTATAATATCAATCTGATGGCAGCCGTCTATCCCGCATTCTTCGCCGGGGCACTGCTGCTGTTCAGCAAAAAACGGCATTATGTAGGCGAATTTCTCTTCGGCGTAGCCTTCCTCTTCTTTTCGTTGGTCTTGCTGAGTGATGCCGGTACGCACCTCGACTTGCAAAATCAAAAAGGGGTGCTGGATTTCTTCGCTTCGTTCGATACAGAAAGTCATTTCACCATCATCATATTCGTGCTGATTGGCTCGCTGATCACCTGCATCGTACAGAGCTCAGCCGCCATGATGGCTATCACCATCCTACTCTGCTCTACCGGAGTGCTGCCCATCTATTTGGGTATTGCATTGGTGATGGGAGAAAATATCGGAACGACTGCCACTGCCAACTTTGCGGCTTTAGGCTCAAGTACGGATGCCCGAAGAGCCGCTTTGGCCCACCTGGTGTTCAATGTCATCGGTGTGATTTGGGTGCTGTGCCTCTTCTATCCATTCGTCAATACCCTCTGTGCAATTGTTGGCTATGACCCGACAGACGCAAATCTCACCGTCGAAGGCCGTGCGCTCTTGATTCCGATTGTCTTGGCTGCCTTCCATACCGGCTTCAATGTCTGCAACACAGGGGTGCTTGTATGGTTTGTCCCACAAATTGAACGGCTCGTTTGCTTCTGCATCAAAGGCGACAAACAAGCAAAAGCCGAAGAGGATGGATTCAAGCCGCAATATATTACCCGCTTCTCAACCCCTGAATTGATGATGCCCGCTGCCCAAAAAGAGATAGTTTCGTTCGCTCGTTATACCCAAGCCATGCTGACAATGGCCAGGACAATGCTCGATGAACAGGATGAAAAGAGATTCGATGAACTCTACGATCAAATGAAAAAAGAGGAGACGAGATGTGACAAGCTCGAGGCAGCTTTGGCACACTATTTGGAACACATGAACGACACTGCATCGCTGAGCAAACGAACCAAAACAAGAATGCTGGCCATGCTGCGCCAAATAGGCAATCTCGAGCGGATCAGCGACGGATGTTTCAACATGGCCTATACCCTACGTCGCCGTTGGGAATTGGGCGAAAGGTTTACTCCCGATCAGAAAGAGCGTCTTCACCAACTGATGACGCTTGTAGACAAAGCAATGGAACAGATGCTCATCGTGCTGGCATCGAAGTTCGGAAAAGCTTCTCTCAAAGAGGCCGTAGCGCTTGAAGAGCAAATCAACACTTACCGAATCCGATTGAAAGATCAAAACATCATCGACTTGGGAAGCCATGGCTATTCTTACGCCTTGGGTACTGTCTATGTCGATTTCATCCAAGACTGTGAACGTACGGCCGACTACATCATTGGGGTAGCCAAAGCACAAAATGCACAAAAAGCCGCATCGGTTTAACAAAAAAGGCGGCGATAATTATTAAAAGCATTTAATAATTACCCCCCCCCGATCCGTGTTAAAAATATTAAAAGCAACAAGATTACAGGTCGTTTTTAACTAAAAATTTAGTTATCGCTATGTATTCATATGCTATATTTGTGTGCTGAAATGAGAAAAACCAATTTTTATATAGAATGATAACTCTTGGCAAAATGTTTATTTATTGAAAAACACAAAAATGAAATAAAAAACAACCAAGGAAAACACAAAGTTCATTCATTATATAAATTGACTATCGATATCTAGTAAAGGGAAATTTTTTAATTGACACAATTATGAAAAAGAATGTGATTCCTGTGGGATATGGTCAACGATATCCTTTATTGAAAAAGCTATTATGCACCGTCCCGTTAATGGCAGGTGTACTGTTGACAAACACAACTGTTGCCCAGGCAGCTGAATCTGAATCGGAAGGCATTGCTTCTGTTCAACAGCAGACGGTGACTGTATCAGGTACTGTCAAAGGTAGCGATGGCGAACCTTTGATGGGTGTAAACGTTGTTGAGAAAGGAACAACGAATGGTACAATCACAGACCTGGACGGTAAATACACATTAACCGTTTCTTCAAACGCCGTTCTTCAGTTCTCTTACATCGGTTATGTTTCAAGTGATGTCCCTGTAAACGGACAACGCTCATTGAACGTATCGATGAAAGAAGATTCACAAAACTTGGATGAAGTCGTTGTCGTAGGTTATGGTACCGTAAGAAAGGCAGATTTGGCCGGTTCTGTAGCCGTATTGGACAACAAATCATTCAAAGACCAACCGATCAAACAAGTATCTGATGCTTTGCAAGGCCGTGTATCAGGTGTACAGGTACAGAGCAGTGGCGTACCGGGTGGTACTGTTAAGATCCGTGTTCGTGGTTCAGGTTCTATCAACCGTAGCAATGACCCGCTTTATGTCATCGACGGTATCGTCAGAGAAAGTGGATTGACAGGTTTGAACCCGGAAGATATCCAATCCATGCAGATCTTGAAGGATGCATCATCAACAGCCATCTACGGTTCTCGTGGTGCGAATGGTGTTGTATTGATCACTACCAAGACCGGTAAAGCCAACACTCGTCAGATTACTTTCGATGCCCAAATCAGTGCCGGTACAGTAGCAAAACGTTATGATACATTGAACGCTTACGAATTTGCTACATTATATAATACATATCGTGCTAATACCTTCTCTGCAGACCAATTGGCATCTTACCAAAATGGTGGCGGAACAAACTGGCAGGATGAAATCTTCCAGACAGGTATCACGCAGGATTATAAGATCACATTGTCAGGTGGTTCAGACAAAACTCAGTACATGGTTTCCGGTAACTACGTCGGACAAGAAGGTGTCGTAATCGAAAATGACAACAAACGTTATCAGACTCGTGCCAACATCACTTCTCAGATCACTGACTGGCTGCATATTACTGCCGATGTTAACGCATCTCACAATGTAACTCATAGCGGAGACTTCTCTGCTTCAAAGGGCAATATCGTAACACAAGCGATGAACTACTCTCCTGTTACCGGCATCTTGAAAGATGATGGTCTGACATATGCTCGTGACTTATACAGTTCATTGACCAACAACAACCCTGTAGGTCGTCTGAGAGAAGAGACCGGCGAGACAATGAGCGACATCGTAAATGCACATATCGACTTGCGTTTCAACATTCTGCCGGGATTGACTTTCACAACAAGTAATGGTGTCGACTACATGGATACGAAGAGCTACTCGTTCGGTACCACAAAAGTAGGAAGCCAGAGCAGCATGGGCAACAGCGATACTTACCGTATGGCTTTGCAAACGACCAACAACTTGACCTATACAGGCAAATGGGACAAACATGCGTTGACTGCCACTGCCGTTTACGAGGCAACACAATCTGAAACACGCGCCATGGGTCTCAATGGTAAGAACCTGTTGACGGAGAGTGTTGGATGGTGGAACGTCAACATGGCATCCAGCCGTACGACATCCAACAGCTATTCTAAATGGGCATTGATGTCCGGTGTCGCTCGTGTAATGTACAACTTCGACGACCGTTACATGGTGACCGGTACGTTCCGTGCCGATGGTTCTTCTAAGTTCACCAATCAGAAGTGGGGATACTTCCCATCAATTGCTGCAGCGTGGACATTGACAAATGAAGAGTTCATGAAAGAACAAAACGCTGTTCAAGACATGAAGATCCGTGCCAGCTATGGTTTGATCGGTAGCCAGGCCATCGATCCATATGAAACATTGGGTATGATGTCACAAGCCATGTATGCATTCGGTGAAAGTTCACAATATACAGGTTATTGGATCGGCCAAACAATTGCCACTCCTGATTTGTCTTGGGAAACAACTCATCAGTTCGACTTGGGTGTTGACTTCGCTATCTTGAACCGTCGTGTAAACTTCTCTTTCGACTACTTCGACAAACGCACAAAAGATGGTTTGTTGAAACAGAACATTCCTAACTACGATGGTGGTGGTTCATACTGGGTAAATGCTGCAGAAATCAGTAACCGCGGTCTCGACTTCTCTATCAATGCAGTTATTGTTGACAGCAAAGACTTCACATGGAATTCAACATTCACAGGAACCTATTTGAAGAATGAAGTAAAGAACTTGGGTGGTTTGGAATTTGTATCCGGTACAACTCCTGCTGCCGGTATGATCCCGACAGATGGTGTTACCCGTGTGGAAGTAGGACAGCCGATCGGTGCCTTCTATGGTTACATCTGGGAAGGCTTGGATGCAACAGGTCATGACTCATTCAAGGACTTGAACAATGATGGAAAAATCGATAGTAATGACCGTACATTCATCGGTAAAGCTAATCCGGACTTCACATTAGGATGGAACAACACCTTGTCTTGGAAGAATTGGGACTTGAACATGTTCTTCACTGGCTCCTTCGGTGCTGATCGTTTGAACTTGGTTCGTTTCACTGGTACAGCACTGACCGGTGACTTCGCATTCGTTACTTTGAAAGAATATTTGAATGACAACTTCGACGTTAAAGGACAGTCTGCCCGTTATCCGTCAGTTAATGTAACCGGTAACGACTATCAGTCGGCTTCTACTTCAACGAAGTTCTTGGAATCAGCAAGCTACTTCCGTTTGGACAACTTAAGCTTGTCTTACAATTTGCCGAAATCGGTTGCTAAGTTCGCTGACTTGCGTTTCACTCTCAGCTGCCAGAATGTATTTACAATTACGAAATACAAAGGTATGGACCCGGCTGGTATCTCTTTCATGAGCAGTGGTGTCGATGTGAACGACGGTATCGATTTGGGTGCTTACCCATTGACTCGTACTTATACAGTAGGTGTACGTTTGAATTTCTAACCATTTAAAAGAAAACAACCATTATGAAAACTAAATATATTTTAAGCTGTGCGTTAGGCTTGACTTTGATGTCAACCTCATGCAACGATTTCCTGCAGGAAGATGCAAAAGGTCAATTGACTCCGAGCACTTTCTTCTCCACTCAGGACGAATTGGACATGGCAACTTATGCCTTGTATCAGAAAGTCTGCTACATGCAGAATAATACCAACCCAACTATTCCAAGTTGGCAAGGTGATGACTTGACAACCAACCCCGGTAGTAACAAGCAAGCCTACGCAGAAGTGGATGCTTTCCGCGCAACAGATGCCAACAAAGGTGTTGAAGCTGCTTGGTCAACATCTTATACAGCTATCAAGGCAGCCAACTACATTGTCAACAATTGCGAAAAGACCCCGACAACTGCCGACGAAATCAATGTCGCAATGGGTCAAGCCAAGTATTGGCGTGCTATAAACTACTTCTATTTGGTTCGCCGTTGGGGCAAGGTTCCTTTGGTATTGGACACTGAAGTAAACTACGATCGTACATTAGCAAGCACAGAGGAGATTTACAATCAGATCGTAAGTGACTTGAAAGATTGTATTTCTATCCTTCCAACAAGTTACTCAGGCTCTCCTCGCAACTTCGAAGGTGCTAACATTTACATCACAAAACAGGCTGCGCAAGCTACTTTGTCTGCCGTTTATATGGCAATGGCAGGTTGGCCATTGAACCAAACTCAGTATTATGCACAAGCTGCCGAGCAAGCTAAATCCGTTATCGATGGTGTTAACGCCGGCAACTACGAATACATTCTCGAATCAGATTACAAGAACGTTTATGCAACAAGCCACAACTACACGAACGAAACAGTTGTAGGTATCAGCTACAATCGTTCATTCACTTGGGACGGTGACTCTCAGATGACCGACTCTCACTTGTTTGAATCGTTAGGCGGCTGGGGTGACGGCTGGGGTGAAATCAAGTATTGGAAAGAATTCCCGGAAGGTCCTCGTAAAGATGCTACTTATAATCCTAAGATTCTTGCCGGAAATAAAGAAGGTGGAGCCTTGTTAGACTGGTGGGATTCATCCATTCCTGAGCAACACCCGATGTTCTGCTTGTTCACAATCGGTGAAGATGGCGGCGATTATGATTACACAAAACCTGCCAATACCGGTTGGATGACGAACAGCCACCGTCACCGTTTGATCCGTTACTCAGAAGTATTGTTGTGGTATGCTGAATCTCAAGCTCGTTCAGAAGGTACTCCTAACGCATTGGCATACGAGTGCGTCAACCGCGTTCGTGAACGTGCTGGTTTGGAAGCCTTGCCATCAGGCATGAGTGGAACAGCCTTTGCGGATGCAGTAGTAAAAGAACACGGATATGAAGTTGCCGGTTACTGGGTAGCATTGGTTACTCGTCGTGACGACTTGCTCCGTATGGACAAACTCAAAGAAGTATTCGAAACTCGTAAAGCAAACGAACCAATTGAAGTTGCTCCGGGCGTAACGAGAAAAGAGACAATCGAGATAACCGGAAGCTGGGATGGCGAAAACTCTATCTATTTGCCTTATCCGTCAACAGACAAACAGTACAATCCGAACTTGACTCGATAATCATCGGATAAATGAAAAGAGGGAGAAAGCCACACAGGGCTTACTCCCTCTTTTTCATCAAGTATAATATAAATCAATAGCCTATGAAAACAAAAATGCTGGCTTCCCTCTTGGCCGCAATGGCCATCCCAGCATGGGGACAAGTAAAGATGGAAGCCGTTTCGGAAAAAATTCCGACCTATCAGATAGGGAATCCGGAAGTAGACCCTATCTTCTTCACGGGTCGCGTCTATCAAGGTGCTGAAGGATATATTTATCCCTACCCTTTGTATGACGTATTGACCGAAAATATCGTTGACCAATCGTACAACGTATTGAAATTGGGCAATGAGTATGTCAACATTGCAGTCTTGCCGGAGATCGGTGGACGTATTTTCTCTGCAACAGACAAGACCAATGACTATCACTTTTTCTACACTCAAACAGGTGTAAAGCCGGCATTGATCGGTATGCTCGGAGCTTGGCTCTCGGGAGGTGTGGAATGGAATATCCCTGATCACCACCGCGCTACAACTTATCTGCCGACAAACTGGACCATGAAAGAGAATAAAGACGGCAGCAAAACCATCTGGGTAGGCGAAACCGAACTGCGGCACAGACTGAAATGGTCGGTAGGCGTCTCTGTATACCCGAACCGCTCATGGGTAGAAGCTAAAATCATGGTCACCAACCCGACACAAATGATCCAATCCATGTTGTATTGGGCCAATGTTTCGGTTCATTGCGACGAACATTATCAAGTGATCTTCCCACCTGATGTACAATTCGGTGCGGATCACCACAAAGTATATTTCACAAAATGGCCAATGGGTGAAGCCGTTTTAGGCAGCGGCGAGCAAGTAGACCTTTCCCGATGGGAGAACTACAAAGGCGATTCACGTTCCATCTTCGCATGGGGTAGCGAAATGGAGTTCTTGGCCGGATACGATTATGCCAAAGATGCCGGTACAGTACACGTAGCCAACCGCCACGTGGTGCCGGGTAAAAAATTCTTCTTGTGGGGCAACAATCCAAACGGACAAATGTGGAACAAAATTTTGTCCGACAAAGATGGCCACTACTTGGAGCTAATGGTAGGTGCCTACTCCGACAACCAACCGGACTACAGCTGGATCAATCCGGGCGAGAGCCGCGAATTTAGCCAAATCTGGTATCCGATCAAAGGTATTAAGGGTTGTAAGAATGCCACAATGGATGCAGCAGTCAACTTCGAACCAATCGATGGGGGCATGTATCGTATCGGTTTCTGCTCAACCACAGAATACAAACAGGCGAAAGTAGTTGTCAAACAGCAAGACAAGGTTTTGATGGAGAAGCAAATCACCATCGATCCCGACCACTACTTCTTGGATCAAGTCAAAGTGCCAAGCGGTGTAAAAGCATCCGATTTGTATGCCGTTCTGTACGATGCTCAGGGCAATGTGTTGGTTGACTACCGCCCGATTGAATTGGACAAGGACAAACCGTTGCCAAAAGTTATCGACGGTACGAAACCTGTCAAGGAATATAAGACCAACGAAGAACTCTATTTGGCCGGCTTGCGTGTAGACCAATTCAACAACGCCCGTCTGGACTATATGGATTTCTATCGTGAAGCGCTGAGCCGCGACTCGATGGACGCGCGCGTCAATATCGAAGTGGGTAAACATTTCATCCGTCAAGGTGAATGGAAAGCGGCAGAAAAGCACCTGCTGCGTGCCCAAGCTCGTCTCTCTCACGACTATACACGTGTGAAAGATGCGGAAGCTCTCTATTATTTGGGTTATTTGTATCAGCTCACGGGCGACTACCACCAAGCTGAGAACAACTATTGGGCTGCCACTTGGACTCCAGACTATAAGCACCCAGCCTTCTATGGTTTGGCTGTTTTGGCCATGCTGCAAAACGACTATAACAAAGCGCTTGATATGATCAACCAATCTTTGTATGTAGGTCAACGCGATATCCAAGCACAAAACCTGAAAGCTTATATCCTTCGCAAGTTAGGAAAGACGGAAGAAGCTAAGGCAACGATCGCATATGTCGAGACGATTGATCCATTGGACTACTGGAGTATGCTGGAAAAGAGCTTCATCGAGAAGGGCGATGCCTCAGCTTTGCAGTCACGCACAAAGAATCAGACGGAAGGGTTGGTAGCTGTTCAAGAGTTCTTGGAGATGGTCAACAACTATTTGTCCGTCGGTGGAACAAAAGATGCCCGGACATTGCTTGACCAGGCCATTGCATTGGGTGAGCCGTTTGCAACTTCTCCGTTGGTTTACTACTACAAAGCTTACGCTTCTTTGCTGGAAGGCAATCAATCAGAAGCAGCTACGCAGTTGAACAAGGCCAACAACCTTTCTCATATCAACCAATATCCGCTGCGTATTGAGGAAGTAGGCATGTTCGAAGCATTGACAAAAGCATTTGACGACAACGCATACGTTCACTATCATTATGGTAATCTGCTCTATTACATCGGTCAGAAAGACCATGCTTTGGCTGAATGGACACGCTCAACCGAACTGAACGGAACACTTGCCGTTGCATTGCGCAATGTGGGATTCGCTTATGGTCAGAAGGGCGAATGGCAAAATTCGATGACTTATTACGACCGTGCGATCAAAGCCAACTCAAGCGATCCGTTGCTGTTCACCGAATCAGACAAGATTTATGAATCGGCCAATGTCGATGCTGCAACTCGTTTGAAACGATTGGAATCGAACATCAAGACCGTCATGAAGCACGACGACGCTGTGATGCGATTGCTCTCATTATATAATGTAATGGGGAAATATGACAAGGCCATCCAAATCATGGACAATCGTCACTTCCATTTGTGGGAAGGCGGAGGACAGATCCATGGCATCTATGCCGATTCTCATATGCTGAAAGGCATGACGCTCTTGTCGAAGAAGAGCTACCAGAAAGCTATCCAAGAGTTTGATTTGGCTATTCAGTACCCGACCAACTTGGAGGTTGCACCTTCTCACCGCGGTGGTTACGAAGCAAAAGCATACTACCTCATGGGTGAAGCTTACGAAGGTCTGAAGCAAGCCGACAAAGCACAAGAGTATTATCAGAAAGCAGCCGAAGCTAAATTCCCGGGCGGCTTGAACGATATGGGTTACTATCAGGTAAAAGCTTTGCAGAAGGTCGGTAAGACAACCGAAGCGGCTACAGCGTTGAAGAAGATGGAAGATAACTTGGCTCGCATCCGTCAGAATGCCGTCGATTCATATGCTAAATTTGGCGATTCGAACAAGAATGAACAAGACAGCAACATCGCCTTCTATTCGGCATTGATTCACTTGTTGAAGAATGAATCAAGCCAGGCTCAATCTGATTTGCAGCAGGCTGTTCAACTCAATCCCGGCAACATATGGGCAGGGTTTATGTCAAAATAAACCATAACCTATAGCAAGCAAACTCTCAAGGAGGGTGTATCGACATTGATTCGGTGCACCCTCTTTTCTTATAATATGGTAAGCATTGCACGCAGCTCTCTCGAGTTCTGAAAAATTTTCTCGGGTGCGAACTGCAGTTTTCTCCGCACAAAACTCGAGTTTTCCCCCGAATGAACTGCAGTTTTCTCGGGAGAAACTTTTTCAAAACATAGCAATCACACATTTATCGTTCGGGAGAAAAGAATTTAATCGCGAGGAAGATATACTAAGTTGGTGAAAGTTTCGTTATTATAAGCATAACTTGTAGAAACAGATGAATAGCATATACGACTCCCGACAACGGCTAAAATACATCTTTATCATAGGAGCAGTGGTGATTGCCATCGCTTCTGTTTTTGTATCAGATTTGTTGATCAAGAATTTGGCCGACGAAGAGCGGGACAAAATAGAGATATGGGCCACGGCAACGCGCGTAGCCACCAGCGAAGACCCCAGCCTGAACATGAATCTGATCCTTCAGATTATCCAAGGCAACACCTCCATTCCTGTCATGTTGTGCAACGAAGAGGACAGCGTCATGAACTACAAAAACATCAAGCTGCCGGAGAAAAACGCAGAAATTTTTCTCCAAAAGAAGGTGCAGGAACTCAAGAAAAAGAACAAACCGATCATCATCGATATGGAAGACGGCACGTTTCAATACCTGTATTATGATGATTCGATCATTCTCAAGCGGTTGCTGATCTATCCATATGCCCAACTGACAGTGATGGCGATCTTCATCATCACGGCCTTTTTGGCGTTGGCAAGCACCAAAAAAGCAGAGCAAAACAAGGTTTGGGTAGGATTGTCGAAAGAGACAGCCCACCAATTGGGAACCCCCATCTCGTCGTTGATCGCTTGGGTCGAATATCTGAAACTAAAAGAGATTGACCCTTCTTTGCTGGCAGAAATGGAAAAAGATGTCAAGCGACTGGAGACCATCGCCGAACGATTCTCGAAAATCGGTTCACAACCCGAACCTGTTCCGTTGGACATCCGCGAATCGATCCATGCCGCCCTCGACTATATGGGCACCCGCATCTCATCGAAAGTAAAAATCACGGTCGACGAACCGACAGAGCCGATCATGGTACTGATGAACAACTCCCTTTTTGCTTGGGTTGTTGAAAATCTTTGCAAAAATGCAGTCGATGCTATGGAGGGACAGGGCAGCATTCACTTCCATATCGAGGAGAAAGGGAAAAAAGTCTTGATCGATGTCAGCGATACAGGCAAAGGAATCTTGAAATCGAAATTCAAAACCGTTTTCAATCCGGGCTACACAACCAAAAAGCGCGGTTGGGGATTGGGCCTCTCGTTGGTGAAGCGCATCATCGAATCCTATCACGGTGGTAAAATATATGTGAAAAGTTCGGAAATGGGTAAAGGAACGACGTTTCGCATTGAGTTAAAGCACTATTTTGCCGGATAAAAAGCAAAATAAATTGATAAAAATGCTTTATAATAAAAAATAACTCTTGACATGTTTCTTTTCTATTAAGAAAATTCATACCTTTGCACAGTTTTTACACAAGTAGACTTTGGGAAAATTTGAATTATATAAGATCGATTTAAAGAATCTCACTCCAGGAGTACATGAATTTGACTACTTATTGGAGAACAAGTTTTTTGTGGACATTGATGGGGATCAATGCCAGAAAGGGAAAGTCCGTGTGCATTTGACGCTGAAACGTACAGCCATGGTCTTCGAACTGAACTTCCATTCGGAAGGTATTGTAGTGATTCCTTGCGACCGTTGTTTGGACGACATGGAGCAACCGATTGAAACAGACAATCGACTGTATGTCAAGTTCGGCAGCGAATACGCAGAAGAAAGCGATGAAATATTGATCATACCGGAAGACGACGGCACATTGAACATTGCCTGGTTCTTGTATGAGTTCATCGCATTAGCCATTCCGATGAAGCATGTGCATGCTCCCGGAAAATGCAACAAAGCCATGTCGGCAAAATTAAGTCAGCATCGTGCAAGAAGCATCGACGATGAAGATGACGATTTCGAAGACATGAACGACAATGAAATTTCAGAGCAAAACGTACCGACTGATCCTCGGTGGGATGCTTTGAAAGGGTTAATTGAGAATGATAACAATTAAAATAAATTAAAAATGGCACATCCTAAAAGAAGACAAGGTAAGACAAGAACAGCCAAGAGAAGAACTCACGACAAGGCTGTAGCTCCAACAATGGCTATTTGCCCGAACTGCGGTGCATGGCATGTTTATCACACAGTTTGCGGCGAGTGCGGCTATTACAGAGGAAAGTTAGCAATTGTAAAAGAAGCTGCTGTGTAAGTTTATTGAAACAATTGTTTGAATAAACGAAAGGAAATAGCCCTAAAAAAATCGTTTTTTAGGGCTTTTTTTAATTTATGAAAGTAGAAAACAATGGAAAAGATTAATGCAGTTATCACAGGGATCGGTGGATTCGTACCGGAAGACATCTTGACAAACGATGAGCTTTGCAAAATGGTAGACACTACTGATGAATGGATCATGACTCGTGTCGGCATCAAAGAACGTAGAATTTTGAGAGGCGAGGGACGAGGGACTTCTTATATGGGCATTCAAGCCGTTAAGCAATTGTTGGAAAAGACGAAAGTCGATCCCGAAGAGATTGAAGTAATCATGGTAGCATCAACAACACCGGACTACCACTTTCCAATGACTGCATCGATCATTGCCTACCAAACCGGATGCAATAACGCTTTCACTTTTGATATGCAAGGTGCTTGTGCAGGTTTCTTGTATGCACTTGAAACAGGGTCAAACTATATCCGTTCGGGAAGATACAAGAAGGTAATTGTGGTGGCAGGCGACAAAATGACAGCCATCACCGACTATACAGACCGTACGACATGTCCCTTATTTGGAGACGGTTGTGGAGCCGTTTTGTTAGAACCGACAACCGACGAAATCGGTGTAATGGACACCATCCTTCGTACAAATGGTATCGGTTTGCCGCATTTGATCATGAAAGCCGGCGGTTCGGCCTATCCTTCTTCACACCAGACAATTGACAATCATGAGCATTTCGTATACCAAGATGGACGTACAGTGTTTAAATATGCTGTTACTTCTATGGCAGACGTTGCCGCTGAGATTGCAAAACGCAATAATTTGTCGGATCAAGATATCGCATGGATCGTTCCTCATCAGGCCAACCTGCGAATCATCGATGCCACCGCCAAGCGTCTCGGTGTCCCAATGGAGAAGGTAATGATCAACATCCAAAAATATGGTAACACCAGTGCCGGAACAATTCCTTTGTGTTTATGGGAATGGGAGAAACAGTTGAAGAAAGGTGACAACCTGATTTTGGCTGCTTTTGGTGCAGGTTTTACATGGGGTTCTGTTTATTTGAAATGGGGATATGACGGAGACAAAGCATAAATCCGGATTCGTTAACATCGTAGGCAATCCCAATGTTGGAAAATCAACCTTGATGAACAGACTGGTGGGTGAACGAATTTCGATTATCACATCGAAAGCACAGACCACCCGCCACCGCATCATGGGCATTGTCAACACCGACGACATGCAGATTGTCTATTCCGATACGCCCGGTGTCTTGCGACCCAACTACAAGTTGCAAGAATCTATGCTTAGCTTCTCGGAGTCAGCTCTGGACGATGCAGATGTATTGCTCTATGTGACTGATGTCGTTGAAACCATCGACAAGAATGAAGAGTTCTTGCAGCAAGTCCAAAAGGAAAAATGTCCGATCTTATTGTTGATCAACAAAATTGACCAAACAGATCAAACACAGTTGGAAAAGTTGGTGCAAGAATGGAAGAGTATTCTTCCACAAGCAGAGATTATCCCCATCTCTGCCCTAAACAACTTCAACGTTGAATATGTAAAACAGCGGGTGGAAGAGCTAATGCCCGAATCTCCGCCCTATTTTGAAAAAGACGCGCTAACAGACAAGCCTGCACGTTTCTTTGTTACAGAGATTATTCGAGAGAAAATCTTGCTGTACTACCAAAAAGAGATCCCGTATGCAGTGGAAGTGGTCGTTGAATTATTCAAAGAAGAGAAAGATATGATTCATATCAAAGCGCTCATCATTTGTGAACGCGACTCTCAAAAGGGAATTATCATCGGGCATAGAGGACAAGCATTGAAGAAGGTCGGAGCAATGGCCCGCAAAGACATCGAACGATTCTTCGAAAAGAAAGTATTCCTTGAGATGTTTGTCAAGGTAGAAAAAGACTGGCGTAACCGGGATAACATGCTTCGGGCTTTCGGTTATCGCTTAGAGTAACAAAAAATGCAGACATAAAAAATATGGCAAATCTTGTAGCAATAGTAGGAAGACCCAACGTCGGAAAATCCACACTCTTCAACCGCTTGACGCAAACACGCCAAGCTATTGTCAACGAAGAGGCAGGAACGACACGCGATCGCCAATACGGAAAGGTCGAGTGGCTGACGAAAGAATTCTCATTGGTGGATACCGGAGGATGGGTTGTCAATTCAGATGATGTTTTTGAAAGCGAAATTAATAAACAAGTTAAAATAGCGATTGAAGAAGCAGACGTTATCTTGTTTGTGGTCGATGTCGTGAATGGCTTGACTGACTTGGATATGGAAGTGGCCAACATCTTACGACGCTCCAAAAAACCAATCTTGTTGGTGGCCAATAAAGCCGACAACTTCAACTTGCACATGGACGCGGCGGAGTTCTATTCGTTGGGATTGAGCGATCCGATTTGTATTTCAGCCATAAACGGTTCATGTACAGGAGATTTGTTGGACAAGATTTTGGAAGTAATGCCGGAAGAAAAACCGATGGAGATCGACGAAGAGTTGCCGCGTATTGCTATTGTCGGGCGCCCCAATGCGGGAAAATCATCATTGGTCAATGCTTTCATCGGAGAAGAACGCAACATCGTAACAGATATTGCTGGGACAACTCGTGACTCCATCTATACAAAATACAACAAGTTCGGCTTGAATTTCTACTTGGTTGATACCGCCGGTATTCGCAAAAAAGGGAAAGTCAACGAAGACCTGGAGTACTATTCCGTCATCCGCTCCATTCGTGCTATCGAGAACGCGGATGTTTGCATCTTGATGATAGACGCCACAAGAGGTATAGAAAGCCAGGACTTGAACATTTTCTCGCTGATACAAAAGAACAAAAAGGGGTTGGTAGTCTGCGTCAATAAATGGGATTTGGTTGATGATAAAAGCCAAAAGGTTATTACCACCTTCACCAATGCCATCAAAGAGCGCTTGGCTCCATTCACCGATTTCCCTCTGTTGTATATCTCGGCTTTGACAAAACAACGTATTTTCAAAGTCCTTGAGACAGCAAAAGAGGTATATGACAACCGCCAGAGAAGAGTTTCTACAGCAAAGCTGAATGAAGTTCTCTTGCCAATCATCGAGAATTATCCGCCGCCGGCATGGAAAGGGAAATATAT
>CAVJQR010000020.1:0-20998 GCA_963651605.1 Agathobaculum sp. | reverse complement strand
GTCAATCGGTTGGACGGATCGCTTGTCGAACGGATTATCCTACTGGGTGAAAGGTGTCCTTTCCGACTATCAAAGTGAAATTACGAAGTTTACAAATGAGACAGGTTCCATCGGCAACTACTATGTAGGGCGCAAGATCAATGAAATTTGGGGCTATCGCTCTGAAGGTTTGTTCCAATCTGCTGCAGAAGTATCTTCGCATGCCGACCAATCCTATCTGTATGGTGGACAATGGAGTCCGGGCGATGTGAAATATGTTGACCTAAACGGTGACGGAAAGATTAACATCGGAAAGAATACATTGGATGATCCGGGCGACAGAACCATTATCGGAAATTCGACTCCTCGCTTCAGTTATGGTATCACGGCCGGCTTCGAATACATGAATTTCGACTTCGAAATGTTCTGGCAGGGCATCGGAAAACGTGATTATGCGGCGGGTGGCAATGCTTTTTGGGGCTTCACTTCAGAATGGGATACTCCACTGAAGACGGCTCTTGACTATTGGACCCCGGATAATACGGATGCTTATTTTCCACGTCCTAACTGGAACAATCGCGGTAATCGTCAGACGTGCGACAGATATTTGCAGAATGCAGCTTACGTCCGTCTGAAAAATATCACGTTGGGCTATACCGTTCCTGCCCATATTATGCGAAAAGCAGGGATAAGCCGACTGAGGGTTTACGTGCAAGGTGAGAATTTGTTGACATTTACTCCGCTGATCGATGCATTCGACCCGGAATTGATCAACAATATGACTTATCCAATTACCAAAAAGGTGTCAGTAGGTCTTAATTTAACATTCTAAACTCAACAACAATGAAACTACTAAAATATATAATGTATGCGGCGGCGTTTACGGGTTTGCTTACGGCCTGCGATGTAACAGATCGGTCGCCAATAGACTCTTTGACAGATGCTTCTTATTGGACTTCTGTGCAAGATTTGAAGTTATACGCCAATGGATTGTATGGAAATCTCGATGGCCCAAGTGTTACCAAAGATAACACGAGCGATAACTGCGTGACGACCAGCTATAACTCTTGGCTGTTCAATGAATCGACAGTACCGGCTTCGGCAAGCAGTGCCGGCTGGTCGTGGACTAACATCCGTGCCTGCAATTTCTTCTTGCAGCGTTATCAATCCGTTAGTGGAACGGAAAGCGATATCAATCAGTATGTGGCAGAGGTGCGCTTCTTCAGGGCATTGGATTATTATGGCAAGATTCGTTCGTTCGGCGATGTGCCTTGGTATGAAAAAGATCTGCAAACAACGGATACGGATGAACTATACAAGGCGCGTGATTCCCGCGATTTCGTTCTGGGTAAGGTAATCGAAGACTTGGAATATGCCATCCAATGGCTGCCCGATTATGGGCTGCAGGAGAGTGGCCGACTGACAAAAGATGCGGCACGTACGCAATTGGCGCGTGTATGTCTCTACTATGGAACCTATAAGAAGTACCATAATGAATCGGGCTCGCCTACTTCCGATGAACTGTTGCGGAAGGCCGTCTCTGTTTCAGCGGAGGTTATGAACAGCGGTAACTATGCTATTGTAAAAGGCTCGGATTCGGGTTGCGGACAGTCTCCATTCGAAGGCTATCCTTTGCACTATTCCAATCAGTTCGTGCAGGAGGATCTCTCCGGCAATAAGGAAGCTATCTTGGCCCGCTACTATGAAGAGGGAGTATTGACGCATGAAACGGGGCGCCAAGCCGGATCGTCGGGTACGGGATTGTCTAAAGATTTTGTGGAATCATTCTTATGTACGGACGGATTGCCTATTTCTGTCAGTAAATTATATAAAGGTGATGCCACTTTAGAGGACGAGTTTGTCAATCGCGATCCGCGAATGTATCAGGTAATTGACAATAAGAACAAACCCTATACCATCATCGCCGGCGAAAAGCAGGTGAACAAATTCCCTGCTTGTGGAGCGAACGACGCTGTAACAGGCTATCCTTGTGTCAAATACCGCTCTCCGTTGCAATCGCAGTGGGAAGCACGACAAACTACCTACGACTGGTTTGTCTATCGATATGCCGAAGTCCTTTTGATTAATGCGGAAGCGCATGCGGAATTGGGATCGTGTACGCAAGAGGTGTTGGACAAGACCATCAATTTGCTACGCGATCGGGTAGGGATGCCTCACTTGACAACGAACCCGGTGGTGGACCCCAAAGCGATTGATTATGGCTACACGGTATCGCCATTGATCTATGAAATTCGCCGCGAGCGTCGCATCGAATTGATTTCAGAAGGTCATCGTTTTGGTGATCTGATGCGCTGGAATGGCATGAAAGTGTTGGAAAATCCGAAGACAATGCTGGGCATTCGCATTACGGATGCCGTAAGGGATTTGTATAAAGGCACTGTGGAATTTGGTGGTACTGACGGAAGACCGACCATCGAATACGAAGGGAATACTTATTTATATCAGTACCCCAGCAAGAGTTTGAACGATGCCGGTCGTAAATGGTCGGCCAATGATAAGCGGTGGCTCAGTCCGTTGCCAACCGATGAATTGGTGCTTAATCCTAATCTGACGCAAAACCCGGGTTGGAATTAAAGCATAAAACATAAAACAGACCGATTTTTTGGACATGAATACCCTATGGATTACTTGAAAAAACATGGGTGTTTGTGTCCAAAAACACAGATGTTTTTCTCGAAAAATACGGGTGTTTTGAAATGAAAACATCCGTGTTTTTTTTAAGATCATTTTCTGCTGATTTTTAAATGTCGGAACTTGCCGCATAATAAGCGGGTTCTTCTCAGAAAAAGCCATTTTGTTCTGTGAAAAAAGTGAAGGAAGTATTTGGTAAAATGAAGATAATTTGTATCTTTAAGCGGGTAAAAACAAACGTTTATGGAAGTTTTATTTCAAATACAGTATAGCACCAAATGGGGAGAACAAGTCTGTGTCGCTTTTCCAAGTGGGCAAATTCATCCTCTCGATACGCATGATGGGCATACGTGGCGAGGCATATTGACGCTTGAGCCGACCGATTTCCCATTGAATTATCGGTATGTCATTCGGCAAGGAGGCGAAATCACCCGCAAAGAGTGGATGGCAGTTCCCCGTTGTTTGACATTGAACAAAACCTTTTCGAGGATTATTCTGAATGATGCATGGCGCGATCGTCCGGCAGATTCTTATCTTTACACCTCGGCATTGGCGGCCAATGAGAAGCAAGACGGTGCGGTCGGTGGAGGAAAATCGTACGATCGGGCCATTTTATTGAAAGTTCGTTGCCCCCGGTTACGATCTCCGAAATGGAAACTGGCCATGAGTGGCAATCAACCTTGCCTGGGCAACTGGAATCTGAAGCGGGCTTTGTTCTTAACTCCGTGTGGGCCCAACGAATGGTGCGCACTTTTGGATGCATCGCAGATAGAATTTCCTTTGGAATATAAGTTCTTTGCGTGGGATCCGGAAGAGAATAATGTAGCAGAATGGATGGTGGGTGATAACCGGCACATCAATCCTGTGCTGATCAAATCGGATGAATTGTACGTTTTGCATGATGATGAGATTCATTTCGATTTGCCACAATGGAAAGCGGCCGGTGTGGCTATCCCCGTTTTCTCCCTTCGTTCGGAATCGAGTTGGGGAGTAGGAGACTTTGGCGACTTGAAGAAGTTTGTCGATTGGGCCGTCTTGACAGGACAAAAAGTAATACAAATCTTGCCGATCAACGATACGACTATTACCCATACTTGGACCGATTCCTATCCGTACAACAGTATTTCAATCTATGCTTTCCATCCAATTTATATAGATATTTCAAGTTTGCCGCCGTTGAAAAACAAGGCGAAGATGATTGCTTACGAGAAAGAACGGAAACAGTTGAATGCTCTTCCACAAATGGACTACGAGGCTGTCATTCGGCTGAAGATGAATTATCTCAAAGAGTTGTTTGAACAGGACGGCAAGCGGGTATTGCGACTGAAAGATTTTCAGAGTTTCTATGCAGCCAATGAGGATTGGTTGCCGGCATATGCCGCATTCAGCTACTTGCGCGACCTGAATGGTACGCCTGCGTTCTCTGGCTGGAAGCAGTACAGTGTCTATAATAAGGAGGAAATCTTAGCGCTTTATGAGAGTTCGGCCGAGTGTAAACAAATAGTTGATTTCCACTATTATTTACAATTTATTCTACATACGCAATTGTTGGCGGCCGGCAAATATGCACGCAGCAAGAAGGTTTTGCTGAAAGGAGACATTCCTATCGGCATTAGTCCGAACAGTGTGGAGGCATGGACCGACCCCCATCTCTTCAACTTGAACGGCCAAGCCGGTGCTCCGCCTGATGCTTTCTCAACAAAAGGGCAGAATTGGGGCTTCCCGACCTACAATTGGGATGTGATGGCAAAAGACGATTATGGCTGGTGGAAACGACGTATGCGGAAGATGTCGGAATATTTCGATGCTTATCGTATAGATCATATATTGGGCTTCTTCCGAATTTGGGAGATACCATCGCATTCAGTAGAGGGATTGTTGGGACAGTTTGTCCCATCTTTGCCGTTGTCAGTCTCTGATATAGAGCGTTATGGTTTGCATTTCAGAAAGGATTCATTTACGAAACCATACATTCCGCATTGGTTATTGGAGCGAATCTTCGGCGATTTGACAGATGAGGTGAAGCGAACATTCTTGTGTCAGATTACGGTTTATGAGTATGTTTTGCTTCCTCCTTACCAGACTCAGCGCCAGGTGCAGGCCTATTTCCAGGGAAAGAATGATAGGGAGAGTCTGCTTCTTCGTGATGGATTATATGAACTGCTCAATGATGTCTTGTTCGTTCCTGACCGAAACGATGCGTCGCGCTACCATCCGCGTATTGCAGCGCAGCAGTCGCCTGTTTACCAAAGCTTGACACAATCGGAACAACGTGCGTTTGATGCGCTCTACGAAGATTACTATTATCATCGCCATGATGCTTTCTGGCGAGAAGAAGCATTGAAGAAATTGCCCGAACTGATCGACTCGACAAGGATGTTGGCTTGTGGAGAAGATTTAGGTATGATCCCTGGATGCGTCAAAGGGGTGATGGAAGAATTGCGGATATTGGGATTGGAAATCCAACGAATGCCGAAGCAATATGGGGTGACATTCGACGATCCGGCCCATTATCCTTACCTATCTGTCTGCTCTATCTCTACACATGATATGTCGACATTGCGGGGCTGGTGGCAAGAGGATCTGAACTTGACGCAACAGTATTACGAAAAAGTGCTGCATGGCTGGGGCGAATGTCCGAAAGAGGCTCCGGGGTGGATCTGCGATACGATTGTTATGAACCATTTGTTGGGCAATTCCATGCTGGCGATCTTGTCATTTCAAGATTGGCTTTCCATCAATGAGAATGTTCGATGTGCGGATCCTGATAGTGAACGTATCAATATACCGTCCAATCCCCGACATTATTGGCGCTATCGCATGCATCTGACAATCGAGGAATTGATGAATAGTGACTTCCTTAATCGTCGTATTCTCAATATGATTCAGAAGTCGGGAAGGAGTTGATTCACCTCTTTTTAGCTATAAAATAAAAGGGGCTTTGTTATTTGTTCCACATGAAACGAATAACAAAGCCCCTTTTTTGAGGTAGAAACCTCTATTTTTTGCGCTTATTCTTGGTGATGAGCGACAGGAGGATAATCCAATGTGTAATGCAATCCGCGGCTCTCTTTCCGTTCAATTGCTTGACGAGTGATCAGATAACCGACATTGATCATGTTGCGTAATTCGCAGATTTGGCGAGATGCTATAGAGCGTTTGAACAAACGTTCAGTCTCTTCATACAACAAATCCAAGCGGTCCCACGCACGTTTTAAGCGCAAGTCAGAGCGAACGATACCTACATAGGTGCTCATGATCTGTCCGACTTCCTTCACACTCTGCGTAATCAATACCATTTCCTCCGGCAATGTGGTGCCTTCGTCGTTCCATTGTGGAATATTCTCTTGATAACTGAGCGAATCGATGATGCTTAAGCTGTGCTTTGCGGCAGCATCTGCATAAACTACGGCCTCAATCAAAGAATTGGATGCCAGACGGTTACCGCCATGCAACCCGGTGCATGAACATTCTCCGACAGCATATAGGCGATTGATGGAAGAGCGGGCGTTCAAGTCTACCTTAATACCACCACAGAGGTAGTGTGCTGCAGGTGCTACCGGAATATAATCTTTTGTAATGTCGATACCCAGGCTCAAACATTTCTCGTATATATTAGGGAAGTGACGTTTTGTCTCTTCGGGATCTTTGTGGGTTACATCCAAATAGACGTGATCGTCACCACGATTCTTCATTTCCGTATCGATAGCACGCGCAACGATATCGCGAGGAGCCAAGGAAAGACGCTTGTCATACTTTTGCATAAATTCTTTGCCGTCCATGGTTCTCAAAACACCACCATAACCACGCATGGCCTCAGTGATGAGGAAAGAGGGGCGATCGCCCGGGTGATATAAAGCCGTTGGGTGGAACTGAACAAACTCCATATCCTTCACCGTTCCTTTTGCACGGTATACCATAGCAATACCATCGCCGGTTGCCACCAAAGGATTTGTTGTTGTCTGATAGACTGTTCCGATGCCGCCGGTTGCCATCAAAGTAACTTTCGACAAGAACGTATCGATCTTACCCGTATTCATATCCATGATATAGGCTCCATAGCATTCAATATCAGGCGTTTGTCTGGTGATTGTTTTCCCTAAATGATGTTGTGTTAATATTTCGATCGCGAAATGGTTCTCGAAAACAGTGATGTTTGGATGTGTTTGAACATCTCGGATCAGACTGTCTTGGATCTCTGCACCGGTGTTATCCTTGTGGTGTAAAATACGAAATTCCGAGTGTCCGCCTTCACGATGCAAGTCAAAATTTCCGTTTGCGTCTTTGTCAAAATCAACGCCCCAGTTGATCAATTCCTTGATCTGTTGAGGAGCATTCCGTACCACTTGTTCTACGGCTGCTCGATCGCTCAACCAGTCGCCGGCAATCATGGTATCCTCGATATGTTTATCGAAATTGTCAACAATCAGATTTGTAACAGAAGCTACACCTCCTTGGGCGAAATAGGTATTCGCCTCTTCCAATCCAGACTTGCACACCAAGGCGACTTTCCCTTTGTGTGCTACTTTCAAGGCAAAACTCATTCCGGCAATGCCGGAACCGATAACTAAAAAATCAAACCGTTGTACCATGTTTATAGCTAATAAAAATCTTATACATTAAAGCGGAAGTGCATGATGTCACCGTCCTGAACGATGTAATCTTTGCCTTCCACGCTCATTTTTCCTGCCTCCTTGACGGCGCTCTCCGAACCATAAGAGATATAATCGTCATATTTGATTACTTCTGCACGTATGAATCCCTTTTCAAAGTCGGTATGGATTACGCCGGCACATTGAGGAGCTTTCCATCCATTGTGGAATGTCCATGCGCGCACTTCGTCCGGTCCCGCTGTCAAGAATGTCTGAAGGTTCAGTAGTTTGTAAGCAGATTTGATCAAGCGGTTTACACCTGACTCCTCCAATCCAATTTCTTGCAGGAACATCTGACGCTCGTCGTATGTCTCTAATTCAGCAATTTCGCTTTCTATTTTGGCCGCTACCACCAATATCTCAGCATTTTCGTCTTTGACAGCTTCGCGAACAGCCTCGACGTAAGCATTGCCCGTTACGGCACTTCCTTCGTCTACATTGCAGACATACAACACGGGTTTGTCCGTCAGCAAGAACAGATCATGGGCGATGCGTTGCTCTTCTTTCGATTCGAAGCTGACAGTACGGGCACTCTTTCCTTGTTCAAGTGCTTCTTTGTATTTGCACAATACCTCGTAAGCAACTTTAGCTTGCTTGTCACCGCCTGTTTGGGCTTGCTTTTGAACTTTTGCAATACGGCTGTCTACTGTCTCCAAGTCTTTGATCTGAAGTTCCAAATCAATGATTTCTTTGTCGCGAACAGGGTTGACACTTCCATCCACATGTACAATGTTGTCATCGTCAAAGCAGCGAAGTACGTGAATGATTGCATCTGTTTCGCGGATATTTGCCAGGAATTTGTTGCCTAAGCCCTCTCCTTTGCTTGCTCCTTTGACCAATCCGGCGATGTCTACGATCTCTACTGTAGTGGGAATAACGCGCTGTGGATGTTCGATTTCTGCCAATTTATTGAGTCGTTCGTCAGGAACGGTAATAACGCCGACATTAGGTTCAATCGTACAGAATGGGAAATTTGCCGATTGAGCTTTTGCGTTCGATAAACAATTAAAAAGCGTAGATTTTCCGACATTAGGAAGACCTACGATACCGCATTGTAAAGCCATACTATTATGTAATTATATTTTGTCCAATTTTTCATATGCAAAGATAATGCAAACCCAAAGTAGAATGAAATCTGCTTGCAAGTTTTTTAACTTCAATCGATCATTCGGCTTTACATTATGATAAATTTGCAATAAAGAGTGCGAAGCCTTGTGTAAATTAGTGCTCAATCAAGGAGCATTTTTACCTGTGCAATGAAAGAGCTTCCCCCGAGAGAACTATAGTTTTCTCCGCATAGAACTGCAGTTTGTTCGGCATGAAACTCGAGTTCATTCGGGGGAAAACTGTAGTTTTGTGCCGAGAAACTTTTTCAAAATTCGGCACTAGGATGAACAAAAATGAAGAGGGAGCAGATGTTTCATCTGGTCCCTCTTCATTTTTGCCTTGTAGCTATTGTTTATTTCGCCAGCTTCAATTCTTGGATCAGCCGCGGGCATTTTCCCCATTTGTCGATCATATACAATACATAGCGGATATCTACTCCGATGCAACGTTGCAATTCCGGTTCGAAAGCAATGTCACCGCTCATGGCTTCCCAGTTACCATCGAATGCCAAACCGATGACGCGTGCATTTTTATCAAAGATCGGACTGCCGGAATTACCGCCGGTAATGTCATTGTTGGTCAAGAAACAGAGTTGCAAGTCTCCATTCTTGTTGGCATATTGTCCGAAATCACGGCTGCGAACCATGTCCAAAATCTCAGGTTGAACCCAGAACTCATCGCTAGTAGGGTCTTGTTTTTCTAAAATTCCTTTATCGGTCGAGTAGAAATTGTACCATGCCGCATCGTATGGTTGATAGCCGCCGATGGAGCCATAGCTGGCGCGCATTGTGAAGTTGGCGTCAGAATAGAATGTCTTGTTAGGGTACATTTCCATCAAACCTTTCATATAGAGGCGTTCGCCTTTGCTGATCTTGTCGGTCGATTCATTCATCAATTGTCTTAAGTTGACCAAAGCCATGTAGGAGGAGAGGCTCAATTCGAAGGCCGGATCTTTCTTCAGTTTCTCGTTTTTCTTCGGATCTGAGATCAAGTTGACAATATTGTCGTAGTTCAGCAACTGTGTTTTTTTGAACAGGTCGGCAGCATATCTGTCATAATCACCTTTATATTTTTTGTCGATTGAAGCAAAGATATCCGGCTGATACTTGGCAGGGATACGCTCTTTGGCCATCTTCATCATAGCTGGCAAAACCTTCTGATCCAGTGCGGGTTCGTAGTCTTTGAAGAATTTCTGCACATAGTCTTCCAAGAAGATCTTGCGCTCTTCGTCTGTGGCTCCTGTTACATCGAAACTATTGACACGGCGTGCAAATGCAACGATCTCAGTTCCGCGTTCCAAGGTCTCAACCAAATAGGTCAAAGCTCTTGTGTATTCGTTGGCCGTGGTGTATCCTTCTTCCAAAAGCTTCAGCACATCGCCATATTTTGCTTTGCGGTCGATCGATTGTGATACCCAAGTAGCGAACTCTTTTTGCTGTGCTTCTTTGCGGGCAATCACATCCAACTTGGCCAAACCACGGTTCATACCGATGGAATTCTTCCAATAGTTTGAGCTGCCGGCATACTTGTTGGCATATTTGATACGGATGGCATCGCTTGAAGACATGGCTTCTTTCCAAATGTCTTGCTTTACACCTCTCACTTCGATACGTGGAATATTCGAGTCTTCGATGCGTTGTTTCACACCCCACGAGCAGAGGTAACGGCTCGTACTACCAGGGAATCCGATAGTCATGGCAAAGTCCTTTTCTTCATAACCTTGCAATGATACTTCTGCTACATACTTCGGTGCATAAGGTTTGTTGTCTTGACTATATTGTGCCGGTTCGTTGTTGGCATTGGCATATACGCGGAATACAGAAAAGTCTCCCGTATGGCGTGGCCACATCCAGTTATCTGTATCGCCACCGAACTTGCCTACCGAGCTGGGTGGTGCGAACACCAAACGAACATCGCGGTAGACGTTGTAGACAACCAAATAGTATTTATTGTCGGAATAGAACGGAACGACGCTGCCTTTTTTGAATTCATTCATTCCAATGGAGTCGCATAATACTTGACTGATGGAGTCGGCTGCCATCAAACGTTTGTACTCATCTTCGATAGGTGCGATGACATTGTTGATTCGGTCGGAAACATCAATAGTTTCGCTCAGATAGTTGACAGACAAACCCGGCACCGGCAACTCTTCTGCTTTGCTTTGTGACACGAATCCGTCTTTCAGATAATCGTGTTCAACACTGCTCAATTGTTGGATGGAACTATATCCGCAGTGGTGATTGGTGAAGATCAATCCCTCTTCTGATACGGTGATACCGGTACATCCTCCGCCGAAAATGACCACTGCATTGGCAACGCAAGGATCGGTTTCGCTATACAATTGTTCGTAAGTTGGCGTGAATCCCAACTCTTTCATTCGGGCCAGATTCTGTTTGTTCAATTCTTTGAGCACCCACATGCCTTCGTCGGCATACATTTGTCCCAAAGTGGCAAACAGAAGTACGACACTCCAGATTTGCTTTCTTAATTTCATTCGATTTTCTTATTATTGTTGATTTTAATATATTCGGTCACAATAATTGCTTATTGTTCCTCGCAAAGGTACAATAAATAAATGGATTATTCCATAACTGAGCGGCTTCCCGGCGGTTGGCCCTTCCTATTTGTGAAAATAGCGCCCGACGTAAGGCAATTCGGACAGGGGTAAGTCTCGCTTGATGGCGAATAGGATGAACACCATCAGCAACAACGTGCGGTAAGCTAATCGAAGCAGTATTGATTCGATGGGAAGATTCATACCGGCAACATATAGAATAGCGGCCAAAGCAAAGTAGATTCCGGCGGATTTCAGGTCATATTGAATCGGATATTTCCTTTGTCCGATGAAATAGGAGAGGAGCATGATCAGCAAGTTGCAGAAGAAGGAGGCCCAAGCACATGCCATATAACCATAAGAGGGGGCGCAGGTCACGATAATGGCCACCGTCGCACCGCAGCCAATCAGCGAGAAGTAGGCTCCCCATTGCGTTTGATCGATCAATTTATACCAGAACGAGAGATTGAAATAGATGCCGAAGAAGAACTCGCCGAGCATGACAATGGGCACTACTTGCAGCCCATCGTAGTAACGGCTTCCTACGAAATATTTGATAATATCAATATAGAACATGACGCCCAAGAAGATCAGCAACGAGAAAATAATGAAATATTTCATCGCTTCAGCATAGGCTTTCTTGTTGTCGTCGCTCTTGTTTTTGGCAAAAATGAACGGCTCGTAAGCATAACGAAAAGCTTGAATGAACATGACCATCACCACGGCCACCTTGAAGCAGGCGCCATAGATGCCCAACTGCCGGTAGGCTTCTGCCTTATCTTCGAATAAGAGAGGGAAAAGGATCTTGTCTGCCGTCTGATTGAATATTCCCGCTATGCCTAAGATGAGGATAGGAAGCGAATAATGTAGCATTTGTTTCAACAATGCTTTCTCGGGGCGTGCTACGAAGCTCGGCTTGATGCTTGGAATCAAGCACAATAATGTCACTCCTGTCGTAATCACATTGGCAATAAATACATAGCCGACCCCATAATCGGCACGATAGAACCAGTCGATGCTCGCCGGATAATGGGTTTGCAGCCAAGGACAAACTACGAGGAAGAAGATATTCAGGAAGATGTTGAGGAAGATATTCAGCAACTTGATCCCCGCAAATCGATATGCTTGTCCGGCATACCGCAGATAAGCAAAAGGAATACAGCAGAAAGCATCCACGGCTGTCACGACCAACATCATACCCAAGAATTCCAATGGTGCGGTATAGCTAAGGCAATCAGCTATCGGGCTTAGGAAGATCATTGCCACAGCAATGAAAACCATTGCCAGCGAGCCGATCCAAGTAAGGGTAGTAGCGTAGACGCGCATCGGATTCTCTTCTTCTTTCTTGTTGATGAAGCGGAAGAACCCCGTCTCCATACCACAAGTTAGTAGCACTAACAACAATGCCACCCAGCCGTATAGATTGGTTACAATGCCGAAGTCTCCTGTATTAGTGAAGACTCGTGTATACATGGGGACCAGCATCCAGTTCAGAAAGCGGCCGATGATACTACTCATTCCATACACAGCGGTCTCTTTTGCTAACCGCTTCATACCACTACCCATATTCTTTTTTCTTAAAATAGTAATCCTTGTTCGCCATCTCCCCGGGTATAGCCCAAGTGGGTGTAGGCCAGTTCTGTCACTTCGCGTCCGCGCGGAGTCCGTTTGATGAAGCCCTCTTTGATGAGGAAGGGCTCATAGACCTCTTCGAGTGTACCAGGATCTTCTCCCAAAGCGGTGGCGATGGTGGTTAAACCAACGGGCCCTCCTTTGAATTTCGTGATGATGGTAGTCAACAATTTATTGTCGATTTGATCCAATCCATACCTGTCGATGTTCAATGCTTCCAAGGCATAGCATGCAATGGCCTTGTCGATGGCACCACTACCTTTTACTTGGGCGAAGTCGCGCACCCGTCGAAGCAAGGCATTGGCGATACGGGGCGTGCCACGGCTTCTCGATGCAATTTCCTTTGCGGCGTTCAGTTCGCATTTTACATTTAATATATCTGCGCTGCGCGTCACGATTGTTGTCAGCGTTGATATGTCATAATATTCCAAATGCATGTTGATACCGAAACGGGCGCGGAGCGGACTCGTCAGCAATCCACTGCGGGTAGTAGCTCCGATCAGCGTGAATGGTGCCAAATCGATTTGGATGGAACGTGCACTTGGCCCTTTGTCGATCATGATATCGATTCGATAGTCTTCCATGGCGGAGTAGAGATACTCCTCTACGATGGGGCTCAATCGGTGGATCTCATCAATGAAAAGCACGTCGTTCTTCTCCAGCGAGGTCAAGATTCCTGCCAAATCACCGGGCTTGTCCAATACGGGTCCGGAGGTAACTTTGAAACCGACGCCCAGCTCATTGGCGATGATGTTCGACAACGTTGTCTTTCCCAAGCCGGGGGGGCCATGAAGAAGCACATGGTCGAGCGCCTCTTTACGCATGCGGGCCGCCATAACGAACACCTTCAAGTTCTCGACCACCTTCGCTTGTCCGCTGAAGTCGTGGAACGAGAGCGGGCGCAACGCATTTTCATATTCGCGTTCGCTTTCGGGCATTCGTGCCTCTCTTATATCAAAATCGTCTTCCATTATTCTTTTTTATTCTTTCCACAAAGGTAAGAAATCTTCTCCAATCTCTCAAGCCCCGCCTTCATTTCTCTTTTTACCTCTGTCAAAATGGGCCATTTTTCTCGTTTACATTCATTAACTTCTCCTTGGCGCACATAAAAGGAAGCTGCATTTTTGTCATTAATGCAGTGATTGATAGTTAAATAGGTGGATAAAAACTGCCTTTAAACCTTCGATTTTGGCGTTTTATTCGGTAACTCTTGCCCGCTTACTCGAAAAAAACGCCAAAATCAGTCGTTGGGCTATTGGTTTTCAGTCTTCTTGCTTTCGTGTTCCTTGATGAAGTTGTGCAAAAGAGGGTAGGAGGCGATCACCATGCTGCCGTGATCATAGCCGCCCAACTCGTAAAGCGTAGCATCGGGATGCTTCAGCAATTTGAAAAGACGATAGAAGTAAGCGGCCTCTTCATAGCGACCATACAACTCCATTTCGCGGTCGCCCGAAATAATCAGGATCGGAGCACAATCTTTACGGACATGATAAAGTGGAGCATATTTGTCGATTGTTGGTTGCAATGGTTCGATCCCTTGTTGGTGGCGTGTCTCGTAGTGGGTAATAACTTGCCCGCTGAAGGGGATCAGTCCGGCTACTTTGTCGGCGTCCTTGCCATATTTCGCCAATAATGTCTTGTCCAATCCCACCATATCGATCAAATAGCCTCCGGCCGAATGCCCTGACAAATAGATTTTTTCTTTGCTGCCACCATATTTTTCAATGTTGTCAAACGTCCAAGCCACGGCTGCGGCGGCATCGTCCAACATCTCGTCGGTCGTAGCTTTGGGCGAGAGACGGTATTCCACCCCTACAACTACCAAGCCATTCTTCTGAAGCTCGGTGGGTAATTCGCGATGTCCAACAGTCAATCCTCCGCCATGAAACCAAACCACGACGGGAGCCTCTTTGGCATTCTCGGGGTAAGCCACATCCACCACGCACATCGAGTCGGTATAGGCATTGGACGTTGGGGCAGGGCGGTAGTGAATGTTTTTATCGTATCGGTAATCTGTTGCTCCTACAGTCAAGATTGTGAGGAAACACAACATGCAAGCTAAAACGTTTCTTTTCATGATATCATTTTCTTCTTCCTACAAAGATAAGGAAATCTATGAACTTTTGTAACTTTGCAGCAACAAAAAACAAACGAGATGGCTATATCATTTTATGCAGAAGAGATCGAACTGCCGACAATCAATCAGGAGGCTGTGGCTCAATGGGTGAGAGCTGTGGCTGCGACTTATGGGAAAAAAGTAGGGGATATTTGTTATATTTTCTGCTCCGACGAGAAGATTTTGGAAGTAAACCGTCAATATCTGCAACACGATTACTATACGGATATCATTACCTTCGACTATACGGAGAAGAACAAGATTGCGGGCGATCTGTTCATTAGCTTGGATACGGTGAAGAGTAATTCCGAAACATTGCACACTCCCTATAACGAAGAGCTGCACCGAACCATCATCCACGGCATCCTTCATCTCTGCGGTATCAACGACAAAGGCCCTGGCGAGCGTGAGATCATGGAGGCTAACGAGAACAAGGCATTGGCCATTCTACCCGATGCCTGCAAGGTGGTAGAATAAATAGGAAAGAACAAGTTTTGAACTGTACAAAGAGCTTTGGGCTTTTGCGCGAAGCCTTTTTTTATTCCTCCTCCCGCTTAATTGCCTATTGGATTCTATTTGTTTAATTATTATATTGGTAGAGAAAGCAAAGCCTTGACAATCCCTTTTTAGAAGAAAAACAATCTTGTGGAAAACATGGGTGTTTTGGCTGTAAAATATGAATGTTTTTCCTAACAAACCCCCGTGTTTTAAGAAAAAAGCATACGTGTTTTTTTAAGAAAATCATGCCGACTTTATTTGAAAAAGATGCCGAGCTTTTTGTAAAAACATCGGCATGATTTTTTGGCGAACTCTTTAACATTTTTCTATGCAGCAAATGAACCCTTTTTTGAATCTATACAATAGAAACAAATTATAAAAAGAGAATGAAATGAGAAAGATGTTGAAGACTTTTGGAGTGATGACGGCCCTTTTGTTGGGCATGTCGACCATGCAATCGTGTTTGGATGATGACGGAATCGACTATACGAAGTTGATGCCGAATGCATTGGTTACGGTGAAGCCGACGGGAGATGATTCGTTCTATTTGCAACTGGACGATAGTACGACGTTGAAACCATCGAACATGACCTCCTCGCCGTTTGGATCGAAAGAGGTGCGTGCGCTGGTTAATTATAATGAGACCCGTGAGGAGTCGGTCGGCAATTATACACGTACTGTCTACGTCAATTGGATCGATAGTATCTTGACGAAATCTACAGTCTTGCCATTGGAGAAAGACAACGACCTCTATTATGGTACGGATCCTGTCGATATCATCAAGGACTGGGTGACGATTGCCGAGGATGGCTACTTGACATTACGCTTCCGTACGAACTTTGGCTATTCAGGGACAACGCATTTTGTCAATCTGCTCGTGAATCAAAACCCCGAGAATCCCTATGAAGTGGAGTTCCGCCACAATGCAAAGGGCGATGTGGGTGGTAAAAGAGCTGATGGATTGGTGGCTTTTAAACTGAATGGCTTGCCTGACACCAATGGGAAGACGGTAAAACTGAAGCTGACGTGGCTCTCTTACGATGGCAAATGCTCGGCAGAGTTTAACTATTGTACACGTAAATCGACTGTGTCGAGCAGTTCGTTGGCCACTGAAAGGGGAGTTGTTCCGCTGCAGTAACCTGTCAATGGGTTGAAAAAATTAGCATGGGTAAGTAGAAATCCATGGCGGAGTTGTTGAATAGACGACTTTGCCGTGGATTTTTTTGCTTCACGAAGAGGCGAACTCCTCCGTAATGATGCGGCTTTTTTAATTTATATAGTGGAAAAGACAAAACCACGCATAAGAAACTATCTCTTTTCTAACTATCTTTGTATGCTGAAATAAAGAAGGTATTAGAATGAGATTTGATTACGATGTAATTGTTGTAGGAGCTGGTCATGCCGGCTGTGAAGCAGCTGCTGCGGCTGCCAATTTGGGGTCGCGCACACTCCTTATCACGATGGACATGAACAAGGTCGGCCAAATGAGCTGCAACCCGGCTGTAGGAGGTATAGCCAAAGGACAAATCGTACGTGAGATCGATGCTTTGGGTGGGCAGATGGGTATTGTGACCGATCGTACCGCCATCCAATTCCGAATGTTGAACCGAAGCAAAGGTCCCGCGATGTGGAGCCCTCGAGCGCAAAGCGATCGTGCTCGCTTCATTCAATGTTGGAGAGGTATCCTTGAGAATACCGAAAACCTATGGATGTGGCAAGATACGGTGCGTGAACTGTTATTCAAAAATGGCGAATTGATCGGGGTTAAGACAGCAATGAACGTTGAATTCTTCGCTCATTCGGTGGTCTTGACGAACGGCACATTCTTGAATGGTCTCATGCATATCGGCCGTACACAGATCCGCGGCGGACGAATTTCCGAACCTGCTGCTACCGGCTTGACCGAGCAGTTGGTCTCATTGGGTATTCGCTCTGACCGAATGAAGACGGGTACACCGGTTCGTATCGATGCCCGTAGCGTTCATTTCGAGGAGATGGCAGAGCAACCGGGCGAGAATGATTTTCATCAGTTCTCCTATTTGGATAATGTCCATCGCGAATTGAAGCAACTTAGTTGTTGGACTTGCTACACGAATGAGCATTGTCATGACATATTGCGCGAAGGATTGCCTGATTCTCCCCTCTACAATGGACAAATCAAGAGTATCGGCCCGCGATATTGTCCGAGTATCGAGACGAAGATCGTAACATTTGCAGACAAGTCTCAGCATCAACTCTTCCTTGAACCCGAAGGAATGGATACGCAGGAGTATTATTTGAATGGCTTTTCCTCGTCTCTTCCGCTTGATGTTCAGCTGAGAGCTTTGCAGGCAATACCTGCTTTTCGTGATGTGCAAATATATCGTCCGGGCTATGCCATCGAATATGATTTCTTCGACCCGACACAGTTGGAACATAACTTGGAGACGAAGCAGATTCGTAATCTCTTCTTTGCCGGTCAGATTAATGGAACAACCGGCTACGAGGAAGCAGCAGGTCAAGGTTTGATCGCAGGAATTAATGCACATATCAATTGTCATGGCGGTGATCCGTTCGTGTTAGGGCGCGATGAGGCCTATATTGGCGTACTCATCGACGATTTGGTGACGAAAGGAGTGGATGAACCTTATCGAATGTTCACCTCTCGGGCGGAATATCGTATTCTTCTTCGGCAAGATGATGCCGATATGCGTCTGACAGAGAAGTCATACAATCTCGGCCTGGCAACTTCTTATCGCAAGAATTTGTTGGATGAAAAGAAAAAAGTACGCGATCGAATCATCGCCTTTTGCGAAAATTATTCGATCAAACCGCAATATATTAATGAAGGATTGCTTCAATTGGGAACAACCGAGCTGGCTCATGGCTGCAAGTTATACGATCTTGTGTTGCGCCCGCAGCTTGGTCTGGAGAATCTCTCCGCGCTTGTTCCTGCATTGAAGCAGGAGATAGAACAAGTGCCGGTGGCTCGCCGTTCAGAAATAGTCGAGGCTGCTGAGATTCTGATTAAATATAGCGGTTACATCAAGCGCGAACAGATGATAGCCGATAAGATTAGTCGTTTGGAAAATATCCGTATAAAAGGAAAATTTGACTATTTTTCGATCCAATCCCTTTCGACTGAGGCGCGACAAAAACTGCAGCGAATAGATCCGGTTACGATAGCTCAAGCGAGTCGCATCCCCGGCATTTCGCCCAGTGATATCAATATTTTGCTGGTCCTTTTAGGGAGATAATATAATTGTTTCACGTGAAACAATACTTTAAGAGACGTCTGTAACTTGATGATTCTTTGATAATAATACAATGATGAGCAATGAGGTTCTTGAACATATCAAGTCGATTTTGGCAGTGATCCCTGAGAAGCCAGGATGCTATGAGTACTTCGATGAAAAGGGGACTATCATCTATGTTGGAAAAGCGAAGAACTTGAAGCGACGTGTCTCTTCCTATTTTAACAAACAGCATGATAGAGCCAAGACGCGGGTGCTTGTGAAGCAGATTCGTCATATCGAATATTTTGTGGTGGATACCGAACAAGATGCCTTATTGCTGGAGAATAGTTTGATTAAGCAATATCATCCGCGCTACAATGTATTGCTGAAAGACGATAAAACGTATCCTTCTATCGTGGTAAAGAACGAATATTTTCCGCGAATCTATCAGACGCGTAATATTGTCCGTGACGGGTCTCGCTACTATGGCCCCTATCCGTCTGTCTATACGGCCAAGGTAATGCTGCAACTGATCAAGGATCTGTATCCATTGCGAACCTGCAAATATCCGTTGACCCCTGAAACAATTCGAGAAGGGCGGTATGGCATTTGCTTGGAATATCACATCAAACGCTGCAAAGGTCCCTGCGAAGGGTTGCAATCGATGGAGGAGTATATGCAGAATGTCTCGGAGATCAAAGAAATACTACGTGGCAATATCTCGCAAATAAGCAAGCAACTTTACGAACAGATGATGCGCTTGTCCGAAGAGTTGAAGTTCGAAGAGGCGCAAAAAGTAAAAGAAAAGTACGAAATCATCGAGAATTATCGTTCGAAATCGGTAGTAGTGACGCCGATGCTCCATAATATCGATGTCTTTTCTATAACAGAAAACGGAATGTCATCTTATATAAATTATTTGCATATCGGGAATGGCGCCGTGGTTCAAGCCTATACATTCGAGTATAAAAAGAAGCTTGATGAGACACCGGAGGAACTTTTGCGATTGGGTATCGTCGAAATGCGGAGCAGATTCGAGAGTACGGCGCGAGAAATAATCGTTCCATTCCCTTTGGAGTTGGAATTGGAAGATGTGACATTCACCGTGCCACAGCGAGGAGACAAGAAGAAATTGCTGGATCTTTCGCAGATGAATGGCAAACAATATAAGGTGGACAAACTAAAGCAAGCCGAGAAATTAAATCCCGAGCAGCATATGGTGAAACTGTTGAAGGAGATACAAGATTTCTTGCATTTGAAAGAATTGCCCGTTCAAATCGAGTGTTTCGACAATTCCAATATACAAGGATCGGACCCCGTGGCGGGTTGCGTGGTGTTCAAGATGGGGAAACCGTCAAAATCCGACTATCGTAAATATGCTATCAAGACAGTAGTTGGCCCCGATGATTACGCTTCGATGCGCGAGGTTGTGTATCGTCGTTATTCTCGTGCCCTGGCTGAGAACCAACCCTTGCCGAATTTGATCATAACTGACGGTGGAAAGGGACAAATGGAGGCCGTTCGCTCGGTGATTGAAGACGAACTTCATTTGTCAATCCCCATAGCAGGCCTTGCAAAAGACAATCGACATCGTACGGCGGAGCTGCTTTTTGGCTTTCCGCCCGAGACGATAGGATTGAAAATGGATTCTCCTTTGTTCCATTTGTTGACAAGAATGCAAGACGAAGTGCATCGCTTTGCGATTACGTTCCACCGCGACAAACGAAGCAAGAGCCAAAGTCATTCGGCTTTGGACGATATAAAAGGTGTAGGAGAGAAGACAAAAACGGCCTTGCTGAAGCATTTCAAAAGTGTAAAGCGTATACGCGAAGCTTCGAAAGAGGAGATCGCTGCAATCGTAGGCGAGAAGCGGGCGCAAGAAATATTGGAGGGCTTGCAAGGAAAAAACAAAAATGATAGATAAAATATGAGAACAGTTATTCAACGGGTACAGCACGCTTCCGTCACGATTGAGGGAACGCTCAAGTCAAATATCGGAAAGGGCTTGCTCGTGTTGGTGGGAATCGAAGACAGAGATACCCATGAGGACATAGATTGGTTGAGCAAAAAAATTTGTAACCTGCGCATCTTCGACGATGAAAACGGGGTGATGAACAAATCAGTACTCGAAATTGGTGGCGAGGTGTTGGTGGTAAGTCAATTCACATTGCACGCCATGACCAAGAAAGGGAATCGCCCTTCGTATATCAAGGCTTCGAAACCTGAATTTTCAATCCCGATGTATGAAGCCTTTTGTCGGGAAATGGAGATTCAGTTGGGAAAGGAAATACAAACAGGTTCCTTCGGAGCAGACATGAAAGTGGACTTGCTCAATGACGGTCCTGTAACCATTTGGATCGATACACAAAATAAAGAATAGACGATGGATGCGATTACAATACAGGAAGCTCAGCAGACTGTCGACCATTGGATCAAAACGTATGGCGTTCGCTACTTCAGCGAATTGACAAATATGGCGATTCTAACGGAGGAAGTAGGAGAGGTGGCCCGCCTTATTTCCCGTATGTATGGCGATCAGTCTTTCAAGGAGAGCGACAAAGCCAAGGATTTAGGCGATGAAATGGCCGATGTC
>CAVJQR010000019.1:0-21689 GCA_963651605.1 Agathobaculum sp. | reverse complement strand
CCCTCTTCAAGGATAATTTTCCCACCAGACAACTCATCCAAATCCTTGAATATCTTACGGTCATCGACCGTTTCCTTATTCCATGTCAAGAACGACTTTTTCATTTGTGTAGCCAACAACCGCACCAATTGATCTTTCTGTGGGCCCGGTTCATACTCCGTTGCCTTTTGGATCATCCGCTCGAGCGTCTTTCCATAATGGCGGTAGCGAATCCGCGAGTTGTTGTAGGGGATCCGTGGCGGACGAGTATAAAGATTCTCTTTCTTGACGATTTCATATGGGTAGTCAATATCCAACTTGAAATCAGCCATGATTGCCAAATGATCCCACAGAATATGTTTGAAGTCGTTCACATCGCGCAAGTGCGGAAACATGTTACCCATCACATTGATGATGGAGTCTGCGCACCGCTTGCGTTCGTCTCGGTCTTGAATCGTCACACAATGATTGACCATATTTTGGATATTGCGTCCGTATTCCGGCAAGACCAACTTTTCTTCTTGTGTATTATATTTCATTCGCATACGTATGTTTGGTGCAAATATACAGATTTTCTACGAAAGAGCTTGTTTAAATTCTTCAAATAAAATTCATAAAGCATTTCAAAAGCAACAACAGTAGGGCCACTATGGCGGCTTGCCAAATGAAGTAACGGTTCTTCTGTTTCTCTTTCATCAGCCTTTCCAAGGAACGTTCCGGGACAGTGTGAACTACCCGGATCGTATCTATATCGAGACAAACTGCACGCTCCGTTTCCCACGTCAGTAAGGTCATGTCATATTGCGTACCAAAGTCCGCATCATTTTGGACACGTTTCTCAAGTATTTTCCGTTCTTTCTCCGGCAGAGTTCCTTCACAATAGGCAACAATCGGCTCCTGATTGGCCAACAATTCACTGACCGGACGAGCAAGCCAAGCATCATTGTAGTGCCCCTGAAGGGCTGCCACCTTACGTACGGCCTGAAGTCGTTCTTCAGGGGTCCACACCGAGGGCTGACCATTTTCCGAGGCGGCCGTCAGCAATTCACCGACAAGGCGATAGACGGGCTGATACTCTTTCTGCCGGGCCACTTCACGACGATAGGCGACCGTCTCATTCGGCACGGGTTGTTGCTGTTCGATATAATAGGAACCTATCTCTTGTTCGGCAAGTTGAAACCAACGGATTTTGAGCGGGATCGTACATGGTTTGATTTTTTCGCTACGTATTTCGTGAGCCATAGCCAAACATCCGGCCGCATAACAGCGGCGCATGATGAGGGATGGCACGGAATAGCGCGTCCTCACATACTCCTTAAACGATGGCCAATAGCTATCGTATCCATAGGAAAGGATTTCATTTTCTTCATTCATCGTTGCATTCCCCTTTCGTCTCTTGTTGTTGCATTATGTACGGAGATATCTCCCATTCATAGTTGTACAAAGATAAGGATTCTGCTTCAGTTTTCGGCTGTTTTTTTGTTTATTCTACTCTCTTTTGATTCTGTTTACTTTTCGGCTCCATTCTCAAACAAAAAGCGGTTGGATTCTAAAAAATCCAACCGCTTTTTATTTCTTTCAATTCTTTTCCTATCAAGGAATCAAGTGATGTTTGCGGAATACTTTACCGATGGATTCAAGAGCACGATCCAACTGTTCTTGGGTATGTGTTGCCATCAGCGAGAAGCGGATCAGCGTATCTTCCGGTGCTACAGCCGGAGCCACAACCGGATTAACGAAGATTCCTTCTTCAAACAACTCCTTCACAATCATGAATGTCAAGTTGTTGTCGCGAATAAAGAGTGGAATGATCGGTGTCTCGGTATGTCCGATTTCGCAACCCATCTTGCGGAAGCCATCCAATGCATAGTGGGTCAATTTCCACAGATGGTCCAAACGTTCAGGCTCGCTCAAGAGGATATCCAAAGCAGCACCTGCAGCTGCCGTAGCAGCCGGCGTATTGCTGGCACTAAAGATATAGGAACGAGAGTGGTGACGCAAGTAGTTGATCGTGTCCTTGTCGGATGCAATGAAACCACCGATAGAGGCCAACGACTTACTGAAAGTACCCATAATCAAGTCCACATCGTCAGTCAAGCCAAAATGGTTGCAGACTCCGCGCCCATGGTCGCCCAACACGCCGATGCCATGAGCCTCATCGACCATGATACTTGCATTGTATTTTTTGGCCAATGCCACGATTTCCGGCAGTTTGGCAATATCACCTTCCATACTGAACACACCATCGATCACGATCAGTTTCACTTTGTCAGGATCACACTTCTGCAACTGTTTCTCGAGCGACTCCATGTCGTTGTGTTTATATTTCAGCTTCGTAGAGAAAGACAGACGATGCCCTTCAATGATGGAAGCGTGGTCGAGCTCGTCCCACAAGATGTAATCTTCACGACCCGTCAAGCAAGAAACAACACCTAAATTCACTTGGAATCCGGTAGAATAGACGATGGCATCTTCTTTTCCAACAAATTCAGCCAATCGTTTTTCCAATTGGATATGCAAGTCGAGCGTGCCGTTAAGGAAACGCGAACCGGCACATCCCGTACCATACTTCTTAATGGCTTCAATAGCAGCCTCTTTTACCTTCGGATGGTTGGTGAGTCCCGTATAGGCATTCGAACCAAACATCAATACTTTCTTACCGTTTATGATGACTTCTGTATCCTGATCGCTTTCGATCACTCGAAAATAAGGATAGATACCGGCAGCCATAGCACGCTGCGGCTCATCATACTTAGCCAATTTCTCTTGTAATAGTTTCATATTATATAATGAAGAGAATTATTATCATCTTTTCAATCCAACTGCAAAAGTAATATTTTTTTTACTCTTTCGCCCCTAAAATACTAAAAGTTTTCTCAAAAGCATTAATTTTGTCGTTTCAAAAGAGATTTTTCTACGATAAACAGCAGACAAAATGAAAGTCCAGGCAATCATCAACCCTATCTCGGGCGTCGGATCCAAGCGCAAGATTCCCAAGATGATAGAAGAAATGTGTAGGGAGGCCGGCCATGAGCTCAACCTCACCTTTACCGAATATGCTGGTCATGCAAGCATTGTCACACGCCAAGCCATCGATCAAGGAGCTGATTGCGTCATCGCCGTGGGAGGTGATGGAACGGTCAACGAGATCGCTCGCTCTATGGTGCATACCAATGCCACACTCGGTATCATTCCAAAGGGCTCGGGCAACGGACTGGCTCGCGAACTTCATATCCCAATGGATGCACGACGGGCGCTGGAGGTGATCATCAGTGGACATCAGACAGTGATTGATTGTTGCCAAGCTAACGATCGGGTGTTCTTCTGCACCTGTGGTGTTGGCTTTGACGCCGCTGTAAGTCAGAAGTTTGCAGGCGAGAAACGCCGTGGCTCCATCACCTATTTGAAGAACACCATCGAGGAATACCTCAGCTACAAACCCGAAGTATACGAACTGGATATCGATGGGCATTCATTACAGGAGAAGGCTTTTTTGGTGGCTTGTGGCAACGCCTCGCAATATGGCAACAATGCTTATATAGCTCCCCACGCCAATATTCAAGATGGAATGCTGGACATTACAATCTTGTCACCTTTCACACCGCTCGATATTGCCTCGCTCGGCATCCAACTCTTCACGCGAACCATTGATAAGAACAGCAAAATCCGCACTTTCAAAGCTGAAACGCTGACCATCAACCGCCAGCGTGAAGGGATTATGCACCTCGACGGCGAGCCGATCATGGCCGATGCACAAATCAATATTCGGGTAATTCCCCACTCGCTTCAAGTCTTCACCCCCGAAGTGATCTCGCTCCGCAAGGAGGTACACCATTTCTTTGACGAAGTAACTCGTTTCTTCGACAAACGTTTGCCGTTTATTTTTAGGTAAACACTATCGGGCAAGAGAAACAAAAGCAAGCATGATACAAAAAGTTTCTCCCGAATGAACTGCAGTTCACTCGGTACAAAACTGCAGTTCACTCGGGGGAAAACTCGAGTTTTGTACGGAGAAATTTTTTGGAAACTCTCGAGAATCAATCTTTCCAATGGATAGTTATTGGCGAATTGGCAAGGAGTATCCAAACAGTTACACCTCAAGGCATAAAACAAGCCGTCCCTTGCCTCACGGCATGAAACGGCTTAACTGAAAAAATTCAATCTTTTATTTATATCTAAGAATGTGATATTTTTATCCGTTTTATATTGATGTCCGGTAAAACTTTCTATAAAGGATTGGTCACTATTCCGTCTTTATGATCAATTCTTTTCCGTCGATGAGTTGATTGTGAGAAACGAAATAGCCCTCTACAGTATCCTTTCCACAAGTAATTTGTCTGATACGGCGACCGTTACCCTCTTTGCTCACAGTAAACGCTGAGCCGTCGCCCATCCGTACACGCACCTTGTCGAACAGCGGAACTGTCACTATATATTGCGGATCGGCCGGCGAATAGGTGTACAAGCCCATGGCATTAAACACATACCAAGCCGACATCTCGCCCGCATCGTCCATACCGGCCAGCGCCAAATGTTCGCGTCCCATATCATAGTAATGGCCCATGATGCTGTCAATTACTGCTTGAGATTTTTCCTGCTTGCCAATAAAGTAGTACATATATGGGACACTATGGTCAGGCTGATTGCCATGACAATAGTTGCCAATGAAGCCCGTCATGTTGTCTACCTCATAGCCCTGCCAAGGCTCCGTGAAGAGTGAATCGAGTTTTGCTTCGACGGCCTCTGGATTCGGGTAGAGAGCTACTACTCCTTGCGGGTCGTGCGGCGCATAAAAGAGCGATTCCCACGCATTGGCCTCACGATACATATAAGCGTAGTAAGGATAATAGGGATCGAAATCCTTGATCCAACTGCCGTCAGCAATCTTTCCTCGCCAAAATCCGGTAGAAGCATCAAACAGATTCTTGTAATTGTTCGAACGTTTCATCAATAAAGCATAATTAGCCGTATCGCCCAAGGCCTTTGAAATCTGCGCTGTGGCATAATCGTCATACGCATATTCCACCGTCTTGGTGACCGCTGCCTTATATTCATCCCAGGTCGGGACGTTGGTCGTATCCTTTTCAGCAATCCATCCTTGGGCAATGTATTCGTCAAGGTAAGGACGACCTCCTTCGCCCGGCACTGTTGCATTCTTCAACAAAAGAGCATAAGCCCGTTGAATGTCGAAGCCCTGCAAGCCACGCGCAAAACTACCGGCCACGAAAACCGAAGCATGATCGCCATGAAAGAAGGTGGGCATATACCCCCGTTTCTCTCCCTTGTCGGTTATGGAACAAATAACGTCTGCCGTCACCTTGGGCGATAACATCCCTAACAATACCAATTTATTGCGGTAATCATCCCAAAACGAAGGGTCGGTATAGTAGCTGAATCCGTTGTTCACCACTTCACCAAGCACATCAGTGTAGTCATTATTGACATCACTTCGCAAGGCCGGCCAAAGGAAGGAGCGATAGAGGCAGGAATAGAAAAGCCCTTTCTCTCGTTCGGATCCACCCTCCACTTCGATTTGCGAGAGGAGTTTCTGCCATATATCGTTAGCCTCGTTGCGGACGGTGTCAAACTCTTTGTCGAGCATTTCCGCCTTTAGGTTCATTTGTGCATTATCAATGCTGACAAACGAAAAGCCGATTTTCATCTCAAGAGCACTGTTCGCTTGATGGTCGTCGAAATGGATGACAGACACTATGCGGGCACTGTCTCTCACCTGTTCAATAGAACGAATCGGCGCATTGGTAACAGCATAAAAAAACATATCCCCCTCCGCATCTTGATGGCCCACAAAGGTATGGTCGTCCACTTGGCGAATATCCCACGCCTTGACTACATTGTTCGTCCGAGTTAGGTCTGCCAACACCGCTTTCTCCTCATCTGTCGTAAAGGTATATTTATGAAAAGCACAACGGAGCGTGGAAGTTAGCTCGACATTCACTTTATAGCGGTCGAGATACACTTGATAGTAACCGGGATGAGCCGCTTCATTGGCATGGCTATAATGAGAGGCGTAGTCACTAGGCGACACGTTGCCGGTTACAGGAAGCAAAGGGATGTGGAGTAAATTCCAATGTCCTTTGTTGGTATGGGTAAAACCATAAATAACCGTATCTTCATACTGATAGCCCGCTCCGCTACGGAATTGGGTAACGGGGCTGAGCTGTACCATCGCATTGGGCAACGAAGCTCCAGGAAAGACCTCTGCACCCCACGTGCGTGCCTCCCGATGCCGTTCATATCCCAAGTCGGCCGTTTCCCATAAAGTGGCAGTTCCCAAAAACGGATTGACATAGTCCGTCAGTTGTTTCTGCTTGGACTGGCAAGCCGAGAAAAGCAAAACTGCAAGCAGCGAGATCAATGTAAGATGTTTAATCTGACTCATATTGCTTACAATGCTTTTGATTGTTCCAACAACGCCATGGCTTCAATCAGCATACATCCACTGAGTTGTTCGGTGAGGCCTGTCGATGCACCAGGCGCTTTCCGCCAATCGGTACCGAAAAGTACAGCCGGTCTCGTGGTGCCCTCGTTCCACAACGTGGCGGCATTGCTCGAAAGGAACTGCACATAGCGGCGTTTGTCGGATGCATCGAGGCGACTTTGCTGAATAAGTTGGGTGAAATAACGGACAAACACACCTTTGAAGAGGCCTCCATCGCCCGTACCCTCGTCTTTGAGGATGCTGTTGCTGACAAGTGTGCTGATAGTATAATCCGCCGCCTTGACAGCATCGTTGAGATACGACTTTTCGCCTTCTATTTTATGAAGTTCAATGGCTGCACCGATAAAAGTCCCTTCGTTGTAGGTAAAGATCCACCCGTCGTTTATCTCGCCCGTATTTGAGTTGATATTATCTGCCACAGCACCGGTCGAAGCATTGAACAGGGTGCTTTTCTCCCAATTGTAGATTTTGTGAGCCCATTCCTTATCTGCTTCATCGCCAAAGGCTTGATAAAGGCGCGCCGCCAAGATGGCTGCCGGGCCGTTCGAACAAGCATTTTTACTATATGGTTGGTCGGCTTTCCAAGAGACCCCACCTCCTGCATTGTCGTTCCATCCTTTCTTGATATAGCCCCACAACTCGAGCGCACCCTCTTTATAGCGGTCGTCGTTTGTCACTTCGTAGGCACGCAACAAAGCCAGCGCATTCCACTCCATGTCATCGAAAAAGATATTATAGAGCGTATTGCCATTCTTGACCGGCACCCCTTCATACCATTGGCTCATATAGGTCGCATAGCTACTATCCTTCGTGCGGATGAAAGCATCGACCAAGACATCAAGGGCATGGGCCTGAGGCCAATAGTGGAATGCCAAATCACCGTTGCTGCTATAGTTGAAGTAGTGTTCGTTGCTATTCCAAAACGAGTGAATCAAAGCAGTCGTACTACTATCAGCGGCTGCTTGCCAATTGATGGTCGGTTCGTCAGTCGAACCATTGTTGTTCTCCGAAGAGTTATTGTCACTGCATGAGCTCATGATCATGACAGCACAGATAGATAACCAAAATTTCTTCATTTGTTTTTCCGTTTTATTTAGATTCTTATTCTTTTTCTGCTTATACTAAGAAAAATTTCCTTCGGAGAATATTACACTCGTTCGGCAATCCGGTTCAGTTTTGTCGGCAACGAACTTGAGTTTTATCGGCAATAAACTATAGTTTGTTCGGCATCAAACTGCAATTATCTCCAATGGTTCTTTTTCTTTATACGGATATTTATCTTTTTTTGTTCAAGAAATTGTTCTTTTTTTCTTTAAGCCCTACGCTCATTCGAGCGGTAATAGCATCGTTTACTCTTAGGGTTATTGCCACTACCCGCGCCCAATGAACGATTTGGATGATACAAAAAACCGGAAGGGCCAACAAAGATAGCACCTCCCGGCCTTTGCTTAAAAGAAATGATAGATTATTTTGTGATCGAATGAGTATAGGCTCCGTCAGCAGTCAGTGACAAGGTATAGGTAGCTTCCACTCCATCGAAGTCGCCCATCAGCTTCCATTTGTTGTCCCATTGCGTGAGATCATCCAACCAAAGGACGTAATAGTAAGACTCCGGACTGCTGGCCGTCGGGCGAGAGTCGGTCTGGTTCAGCGTTCCCCATTCCACTTCTCTCTCTGCAGCCGTACCGCCGTTTTCTTTGATAAACATACGGAACTTATAGCGTTCGTCACGACCCCAGCTCTCTTGCTTGAAGGTGACAGTTGCTTTAGTCTGGAAAACACCACCTCCCACATAAGGAAGATCGAACAAAATCTCGCCTTCCGGAGAGAAATAGAAGCCCACACGGGTAACCAAGGTATAGGTCGCAGCCCCGGTGTTGAAGTCGAGTGTAATACGATAGACCCCATCGGTAGCCACTGTGCTTGAGCCTCCTTCTTTCACCAGTCCGTCCGATGTAGAATATTCCGCCGGTGTTCCGTTGGTAGCATCCACAAAATGGAAAGTCTGCCCGGCTGCCAATTTCGTATAGATTTCAAACTCGCCGTTTGCTATAGCTTTCATTTTCTGAGCTTTGCCCAAATCCGCGCCGCCTTCCGAAGCTTCACCCGTCACATACACATCGACCGGAATAACATCGAAGCCGGCCAAGCGAGTGACAGTGAGTCGATTCTCTGTTGAGGCTTTGACGGTGTTCAAGCCCTTTGAAGCGATGACGGTCCATTTCATCACGCCCGTCTCTGCCGATTTGATGCCGGCCTTCGCCGCGATTTGATTCAACAGTTTGTGGGTGATTGTGGCACAATTCTTCAATCCATTGTTGTCGGAATAGAGTTTGTAGATCGGATTGGAGAAATCGCCGTCGGCCTTATCGAACACTACTTGGTAAAGCAGTGTCCCTACCTTGTCCACATCGGCATATTCCCATTCGAAGTAAGCAGTTGAAGCTGCGGACACTTCCAATGCAAGTGACTTGCCGTCAATCGGCTCAATCAGTCCGTTTGTGGCATCCAGACGGCTGTCCGTGCTGCCCATGTTGTCATTGCAAGCGGCCAAGGTGAAAAGGACAGCCGCAGCAACAACCAGTTTTGAAATTATCGGTTTCATACAATGATACGATTTACTTGATTACTAAATTATGAGTATACTCTCCTGCCGGGTTCAACGAGAAGGTAATGTCATAGGTCTTGTCACTCCAACCGTCAGTTGCAGGGTTCTTCCAGATCTGATTGTTGGTCCATTGCTCGACATCATCTTTCTCTACCATATAGTAGTACGATTCGTTACCGGTCGGTTTGCTATCGTTATTAACGGCACGCCACTCTGTTTCTCCCGTAGAGCTGAGCATACGGAACTTGTAGCGGTCGTCGCTGTTGTCGTTGCCCGTCAAGCCGGTGATGAGATAGTTCGTGACAGTCCAGATTCCATTACCCGTATAGGACAACTCGATTTCACGTTGCGACCAATTCAAGAAGAGAGAGACCTTCGTCACCTCTTTAGAAGTGAATGAACCGGCATTGAAGTCAACATAATATTTGTAGATACCGGTCTGTTCTACGGTCGTTGATCCACCTTCAACCAGCTTCTCACCATTGAGTGAATAGCCGGTAGTAGCACTGCTATTACTGCTGACGAACTTGAAGGTCTTGCCGGCTTCCAATTTCATGTACACTTCAAACTCTCCGTCAGCCACTTTCTTCATTTTCTGCGCTTTGCTTATATCGTCACCTACTTCTGTCGCCGTTCCGGTAATATACAGTTCGCTTGGAATCTCGGCAAAGCCGGCCAAACGCGTCAATGTAATAGAGCGTTCTTCTTCAGCTTTAACAGGATTAATTCCTTTCGATGAGTAGACGGTCCATTTCAATGTACCGGTCTCAGCCGATTCGACACCCGCTGCTGCAGCTATCTGGTTGAGTTGTTTGTGTGTAATCGTTGCATGGTTCTCAGCCCCATTGTTGTCGGCGGCCAAGATGATGATCGGATTAGAGAAATCGCCGTCGGTCTTATCGAAAGCAATTTCATACAAAACAGCACCACCATCTTCCGCCAAGGCGGGTTCCCATTCGAAGTAAAGAGATGCCGAAGCGGATGCTTGCAGAACAACAGCTCTTCCATTATCCGGCTCATACAACGATTTTACGGCAGATACGCCAAGATGTCGTACCTCTCCTTCGCTGCTACATGCTGCCAACACAACGAATGCAGCGAAAAACATCATATATTTTATCAGTTTCATATCGTTTGTTTTTATAAGTATATTAATAGCCTGGGTTTTGCGTCAAGCTCTTGTTAATGTCTCGTTGCGACTGGGGAATGGCAAACAGATAGTCTCTCTCCGGGTTGAACGAACGTTTGTCCAATTGGATGTAGGTATCGTTTGCCGCGAAACGTGCTCCATGAGGGTAACCGTTCAGCACATCCTCGATTGTTTTCCAACGGCGAATGTCGTACAAACGCAAGCCCTCGATGGCCAGTTCACAACGGCGCTCACGACGGACGATGGTGCGCAAGTCTCCCGTAGACGGATAGTTCAGGGCATCGGCATCTTTGAAGCCGGCGCGTTCACGAATCGGACGGATGGTTTTGTTCCATACTGATTCATCCATCTGTCCCAATTCCTCTTTTGCTTCTGCATACATCAACAGGACATCGGCATAACGCATCAAAATCAAGTTTAAGCCGGAGTTCATTCCTTCCGGTGCCGTCGGGTCAAACCATTTGCGGATATAGTAACCGGTAGCCGTTGAGTTCTGCCCCGGACCAACATATTCATCCAAGTTGGCTGCTCCGGCATCGGCCGAAGAGCCTGGTTTGATATAAATGGTAGAAGTCTTGCCATCTCCGTCCGTCCACTGGTATCCGTGATAAACAATAGTAGCCGTCAGACGTGGGTCGCGGTTGATGTATGGGTCATCTTCCTTATAGCCCGATCCGGCCTCGTTGATGGCTTTACCGTTCATCATGATGTAGTCATCAACCAATTCCTGGGTAGGAGCAAAACCGTTAACACGTCCGCCAACGGACAATGGAATGCCATCATACATTTCCATCCATGTTCGGATATTAACCAAATATCCCATGTCGAGAATCACCTCACTATTGTATTCATTTTCAGGCAAAAACAATCCAGAATAGCTGGGAAACAATGCGTACTCACCATATTCGCCATTGATAATTTTCTCACAAATAGATGCCACTTGTTGGAAATTGTTTTCGTAGAGATAGGTACGTGCCAACAATGTCATGACTGCCCCCTTTGTGATGCGCCCACGATTCGATTCACTATATTCTTGCGCCGTCGGCAATGTTTCGACAATGGCATTCAATTCACTGCGAACGAAATCAATCACCTCCGATTTCGGAGAACGGGCAATCGTGTTAGCCTCTTCAATAGAGATGGCATGATCGAACAAGGGCACATCGCCATAGTGGTTGGCCAAACGGAAGAAAAGCATGGCACGTATGAAGCGGGCTTCGGCCATCATCCGGCTCTTCAATGCTTCGTCCATATCCGGCACACGATCAATATTTTCCAATAAAGTATGGCAAGTTTTGATTCCCGCATAACACTGCTTCCAATCATCAGAAAAACGTTGGAGTGTCGTATTGGCTTGTCCCGAAGTAATCAGTTTTTCATCGCTATTTCCTCGTCCTTCATATAAATTGTCCGAAAGACGCTCGTCAGCGAAGAAGTAATTGGAAGTCATCATTTGACTATATGCCTTGCTCAATACGGCAGAAGCTTTGGCGTCGGACGTCCAATAGTTCAAGTCTGTGAACTTGTTGGTTGGTGCCAAATCCAACTCGTTGCAGGAAGTTGCGAAAGAGGCAAGCACGACCAATGCAATGCCTGCACTATATTTCAAGAAATTCTTTTTCATAATCAACCATTGTTAAAATTCAATATCCAAACCGAATCCATAATAAGAAAGCGTCGGGTAGTTACGACCGCTGTTTGCTCCAATGCTGGAGATGCCACCCATATCACTGCCGAACTCTGACGATTCCGGATCAATAAATGAGTTTTTGCAAATGGTCAGTGGGTTTTCGGCATTAACACTGACTCGAAGCTTCGAAATGCCAATACGTGAAGTCAATGCTTGTGGCACGGTATATCCGAGCTGGATGTTCTTCACGCGCAAATAAGCAGCATTCAACAAGTAAATGTCAGATCCTGCAAACCCCCAGTTGTTGGTTGACGAAGCTGAACCCGGAGCCACCAATCGCGGCCAACGGGCATCAGGATTTGTTGGTGTCCAAAAATCAAGCTGATGGGTATAAATACAGTATGAATAGTTGCTATGGAATGGTTCTACCAACTCACCACGCAAATATTGTGAACGTTTACCCACGCCTTGAAGCATGAGATTCAAATCAAACCCTCTCCAATCGACACTATAAGTAAAGCCGAAAGTATAACGGGGAAAGGCATTACCCAATACGACACGGTCTTTCTCGTTGATCACACCGTCACCGTTTTGGTCCACATATTTCACATCTCCGGGTTGGACAGAAGCACCTACGGGTAATGCGCTATTGGCAATTTCTTCATACGATTGGAACAACCCGTCGGTTTTGTAACCATAATATGAGCCCAACGCTTCGCCTTCCCGAATCAATTTATAGAGTTGATCGTTTTGGTCGATACGTTCCTTGCCTCCGAATTCTGTCACCTTATTCTTTGAATCGGATATATTGAAGTTGAAGTTGTGGTGAAAATCGCCGGTGTTGAGTTTGTAATTGAGGGTTACTTCCCATCCTTGATTCCGCATTTTGCCGGCATTCTCTTTGGCTACAGAGCCGCCATAGATAGAAGAAACCTCCGGTGTCAACAAGATATTGGATGTCTGTTTATTAAAATAATCAACTGACACATAAAGACTTCCCTGCAAGAATGTAGCATCTGCACCAACATTGAAGTTGGCCGACCGCTCCCAAGTCAATAAACCATTGCCATCAGTGAAACCGGTTCCTGCCACAGATGAGTTATTGAAGATATATTGGTTATTGCTTACCGTATAAACTGTCTGATAAGAATAGTTGTCTACATTCTGATTACCCAATACGCCATACGATGCACGGACCTTCAAATCGCCAACATGTTCCTTGTAACTATCCATGAAAGCCTCTTCAGAAAGTCGCCAGCCGGCTGAAAATGAAGGAAAAAATCCCCAACGGTGGTCCTTGGCAAATTTAGAAGACCCATCATAGCGGAACGACACATCGCCATAATAACGGTCCATATAGCTATAGCCTACACGGCCGAACACAGAAGTGATGCTGGTCTGGTCCGTATCGCTATTGGAGTTATAATTGCTCTTGTCCTGAATAGAATCGTCCGTAGTTGGAAGGCCGAGGTCATCGTCAGTATAGGTCCATGCTATGCGGCTGGCTCGTTTCGTGTATGACTCGTTTGATGCTCCCGCCATCGCCGTCACATGATGCACATCACGGAACGTCTTGTCGTAGTTCAACAAGAATTGTGTACTGAGGGTATAATGCTTCTCGTTATAATCCTCTGTCATCGTGTTGGAATGAAGATAAAGCACGGGATTGTTCAAATCAGCCGATGAATACAATGGCACTTTCTTGTCACGACGAAAGCGGTGGTGTTGGGTCAAGTCCAAACCGACAAGTCCCGTTGCTTTCAATCCGTCCATAATCTTGAAGTCAATGTTCATGCTTCCAATAAAGTTGTCTTCATCTTTTTTCTCGTAACCACCATCTTTCAACAAGGCCATTGGGTTGTCATCGCCTACCACATCATTCACCAGATAGTTATCTCCTTCCTTGAATTTATAATAGTAGTATGACGGAACACGCGATGAGTTAATAATCGTGTTGCCCGTTCCACCCGCCATGGTGCGGTCCTTTCGCTTGTTGTATGCCATCAGGGCCACCATCTTGAAACGTCCATATTCTGTACTTAAGTTGCTACGAAAGTTGTAACGTTCCATTCCAAAACCGCCTACGAAGTTACTTTCTTGATTGTGATAACCGGCAGATACCATGTAGGTTGTATTATCACTGCCACCCGACACATTTAAATTATAATTTTGCTGCAATCCGTTCTGGATGATTTGATTATACAACCACTCTTCTTCATCACGATGGTCATACAAATCACGAATTTGGGAGGGTGTAAACTGAGGCGAACTTCCGACATTCATATTTGCCTGATTACGATACATGGCATTTTGCCACCCCTCAACCGGAGAGAAGAGAATGTGCGGATCCTGTACACCGACCTGACCACTGAAAGCAACACGAGGCTTCACTCCTTTGTTTCCTTTCTTGGTGGTAACCAAAATAACGCCATTGGCCGAGCGCGAACCATAAATGGCCGCACTACCGGCATCTTTCAATACAGATACATTCTCAATATCGTTCGGGTTCAAATTATTCAATGTTGAAGAGCTGGAAATCAAGCCATCGATAACAATCAACGGATCGTTGTTGCCCATTGTACTGACACCACGGATATTGATATTCATACTGTTGTCGTTCGGATTGGCATTGCGGCTCTGGATCACAAGATTGGCAGATGCTCCTTGCAAAGCTTGGGTGGCATTGCTGACGGCACGGTTTTCAAACACCTCGGTATTGACTTGGTCGACTGCACCCGTGATGCTTTTGCGAGAGCGTGTTCCATAACCGACCACCACCACTTCGTCCAGCTTCTGTGAATCTTCTTTCAATACAACCTGCACATTGTCCTGTCCTTTTAGTGCCACCTTTTGGGTCTGGAAACCAATATAAGAAACTTCGAGCTGGCCATTTTCGACTGCTTCCAAAACGAAATTTCCATCTATGTCCGTTATGGTCCCGGCTGTTGTCCCGGCTACCATAACATTGGCTCCGATTATCGGTTCACCTTTCTCGTCGATGACCACACCCGACACCCGCTTCACTTTCTGTTGCGTGCCATCCTGACCGGGGAGAGTGATTACGATATAATTCCCCTTGAGCGTGTAGGAATACCCCGTTCCGGAAAGGATCTGATTCAACACATCCAACACTTCAGTGTTCTTCTGGTTCAGTATTACCTTTTTGTTCACATCCAGCTTGGTTCCATTGTATGCAATTTTATACTTGGACGAAGCTTCAATCTTTTGGAAGGCCTCTTTCAAAGAAACTCTTCCTGCATTAAAAGAGACCCGTTGCGCATGCGCTTGTAGGCATCCCGCCAGTATTAAGCCCAAACATAAGGTCCCAATTCTTGTAGATTTGTGTTTGTTCATTGTATATAACTTTTAATAATTGTTTTACTCATCATGAATGAAACAATACATAAAAAATGTGTTTTCGAGATTAGGACAATAAAAGTATAAAGTTCCCCCAATGGATAGCCTATTTTTTTTTCATTATTTTTTTTGAATACATTTTCTATGTCGACAGAAATAGTTCTTACGACAAGAGATTCTTTCACCCGAAAGTCGTACCTTCGCAGAAAAAACAGAAGCACATGTGTACATCGTCTGTCACTCTTTCCCCCGATCCACAAACAAAATTTCATCCCTTTGGGGAAGCCGCGGATGCCATACCTCTGCCTCAACGGTTCACTTATCCATTCTGCTATGAGCCGCATCCTCTCTGCCGAATGGCTACGGCCGAAGTACAATCATACTTAGCCACACGCCAAGAGTGGGCAGAAGAGTTGCAACAAGGGAAGATGTTTGGGGTGTTAGTTGTTAAAAATAAAACAGGAAAGTTAGGCTATCTCGCTGCATTCTCCGGCAATTTAGCTCATAGCAACCTCCACGATTTCTTCGTGCCTCCCGTCTATGATTTACTGCAACCCGATGGTTTCTTTTATATAGAAGAGAAAAACATCTCTGCCATCAACCACCAAATAGAATCAACTATTCACGATCCGGCCTACCTCTATGAACTACGACGGTTAGCAGATTTGCAACAAGCTATTGATAAGGAACGGACCACGATGCAACAACAGATGAAATCTGCCAAAGCAGAGCGAGATTTTTTACGGAAACAACCACTCAGTGAGACAGAATCTGCTGCACTCATTCGCGAAAGCCAGTTTCAAAAAGCCGAATATAAACGAATGGAGCGGCAATGGAAAGAGCAACTGACCGCCCAAGAAGCGAACGTAGACCGTTTCCGCAAACAGATCATAACGTGGGAAGATGAGCGAAAACAACGCTCTTCGGCTTTGCAGCGTCGCATATTCGAATGCTTTCAAATGCAAAATGCCAAACATGAAGTAAAAGATCTTGTTGAGATTTTCACACCAACTCCGCAACAAATGCCCCCTGCCGGAGCAGGCGAATGTGCCGCCCCCAAATTGTTGCAATATGCTTATCTCCATCACTTGCAACCACTTTGTATGGCAGAATTTTGGTGGGGCAACTCTCCCAAGCAAGCAGTACGACACCACGGACAGTTCTACCCTGCTTGCCAAGGCAAATGCGGCCCGATCCTACGATTCATGTTACAAGGATTGGATGTAGACGAAAATCCATTATCTCAAGAGACGACTGACAAGGAAATAGAAATCTGCTATGAAGATGAGTGGCTAACTGTAGTCAGCAAACCGGCAGGCCTTCTCTCCGCACCAGGGAAAGAGGCGAAAGAATCTGTTGCCGAATGGGCTCATGCCCGTTATCCGCAAGCCACCGGACCGCTTCTTGTACATCGTTTGGATATGGCGACATCGGGACTACTACTAATTGCCAAGACGAAGGAAATACATCAACAACTGCAACAACAATTCAAAGAGCGAAAGATCCATAAGCGGTATATAGCGTGGCTCGATGGAATAATCTCTACGGAGAAAGGGAGCATCGATTTGCCACTTGCCCCCGACTATCTCCATCGGCCTTGCCAACAGGTGGATAAAGAGAAGGGAAAACAAGCCTTGACCCACTACGAAGTAATACGACGAGAGAATGGACGGACATGGGTTGCTTTCTATCCGCAAACGGGGCGTACGCACCAACTTCGACTACATGCCGCCCATCCTGAAGGATTGAATGCCCCCATCGTGGGTGATTCGCTCTATGGAACACCTGCAGAGCGTCTCTATTTGCATGCGGAATCATTAGATTTCATCCATCCCGTAACGGGAGAACCTATTCACGTAGAGCACAAATTAAACGATTTTCTATAACAGCAATGAGCTATCGCCATAGCTCAAGAAGCGGAAATCATGCTCCAATGCATATCGATAGATAGGCTTCCAATTTCCTTTGACAAAGGCAGAGATCAGCAAAATCAAAGTACTCTTTGGTTGGTGGAAATTGGTTACAATACCACGCACGACCTTGAATGTATAACCCGGAGCAATAATGATTTGGGTAGCCGTAACCAGACGGTCGGCTTGCTGACGGTCCAAATAGTCAAGAATCTGTTGCAAAGCATCGTAAGTACTTAATGTATTGTTTGCTTCATCGTATGGCATCCACTGCTTGACCACCAACTCCTCAGAAGTCGCATTTGGCATCTTCGAGAGGGTTACTCCTATATAATAAAGGCTCTCCAATGTACGGACGGAGGTCGTACCCACGGCAATGATCTTACCCAAGTTCTGCTGAATGCGCTCAATTGAGCTACGGCGTACGGATATGAACTCCGTGTGCATCTCATGTCCTTGCAAAGTATCGCTCTTGACGGGTTTGAATGTACCGGCTCCAACATGCAATGTCACCTCCTCCCGACCTATGCCATGGGCATCAATATCGGCTAACACCTCAGGTGTGAAATGAAGTCCTGCAGTAGGAGCAGCCACCGATCCTTTGATCTTCGAATAGACTGTTTGATAGGTTTGCAAATCACTCTTCTCCGTTTCACGATGGAGATATGGAGGAATAGGCAAAATTCCTGCCGCTTCCAACAGATCGGCAAAGGAGTAACGAGGATCGTTCCACGAAAACTCGATGATATGAGAATCGCCATGACTCTCTTTCTTAATGGCTTGCAATGTAACTTCGTCTTCGCCCATCACAACTGTCCGCATCAAGGGGCCCTCTTTCCATTTTTTCAAGTTACCCACCAAGCAATTCCAACTACAACGTTCCGTCTGTTGGAAGATTAGGGCATAATCATGTGGAGCAACGGGCTCCAAACAAAACACTTCAATGCGGGCACCCGTTTGTTTCTGAAACAAAAGTCGTGCTTGAATCACGCGTGTATTGTTGAAAACCATCAGCGAGCCGGCCGGCAAATGGTCTGTGATATGCTTGAATTGTGTTTCACCGATTACTCCATCTTTGTACAAGAGCAATTTTGATTCGTCCCGCTTGGCCAAAGGAAATTTGGCAATGCGCTCATCTGGTAGCGGGTAGTCAAACTCCTCTATGCGTATATCTTGTGCTTTGTTGTCCATCTCTGATTAATTTATCGCAAAATTACATATAAAAATTGAAAAACCGACCTCTTTTCTTTTGTGTTGTCTCCTCAAAAAAACATCCATGTTTTGTTCTTAAAACACCTTTGTTTTTGACAAAAAACATACCTGATTTGAGGGGAAAACACCCATGTTTTTTTGAAAGGAATCATCACCACCGTTTCAACACGCCTCTTTTGCTGACAAAGAGGCTGAAGCCTGTCGTTTTTCCGCCGGTCACATCGCCGGTATCCATGCCGACCGATCCACCAAACTCCCAACCTTGAAGTTTCGGGTGTCGGTAACTGACTTCTGCTGCCATGGCGACACTTTCCTTTTTCTTCAAGTAGGGGCGGTCGGGCCTTCCCCAATCGTTCATGACCGTCAACCGAACGCGATAGCCGACATTGGAAGAGAGGGCCCCTTTCGCCGCAAAATGAAAATCACGGACACGGGTACCTTTGAAAACAGGAGAGTTGTCCGTGTTATATTCGGGCGAGATCAACAACGGCGACCCTACTCCTCTTCCAAAATAGGAGTTGCCCGTCGTATACTCTCCATTATTATAATAGTTGTCGCCACCACCTCCACGGCCCGGGTGAGAGTCATGGTCGAACAAAACGAAATGGAAAGGACCGCTCTGGTCGCGGGTCGTAAGATATTCCACCACCACTTTGTCTATCCAATGGAATTTGGAAAAGGAAAACTCCAATCCCCACAACCCATCGACACCATTTCTGAATTCCGTGCCGGATTTGTCCGAGCAGATATGTTGATAATACCACTTCGCTTTCCATGCCGGAGATGAATAGGCCAAACTGAAGTCGTAACCGATCGTATGATTACCCAAAACATTGACTTGATCAGACAAAGAAGCTGTGCTGCCACCCTTGTCGCCAATAATGATTCTGGCAAAGTCCTTGAGTGAGTGTGGCTGCTCGCCCACCTTCGGATTGGTAGATATTCCACCCCATTGGGCAAGATGCTGTACACCCACTACGGCTTCCAATGGAAAATTGCCTTTCGTATCTTTCAATTGTAAAGAGAACGATTTATGATGCCACAATACATCTTTCACCCAAGTATAATTGCCGGCATGACGTTCTTGCAAATAACCCGTATCGAATGATCGGCTCACGCTGAAATTTCCTTTGAACTGCACCCATCCTTTCGTCCTTGGCACTATCGTATAATGGGGTACACGGAGATTGATCATCGGGATAGGGCGGGCATTGTTGGAGAGGATCATGTCGCCACTGCTCAGGTCCGGATCCAGCATCGACTGATAATATTCCTGACTGCCTACGCTCAACTCCAGACAACGATACCCGACTGAGGCATACAATTGCTGAAGATAAACATTTTTGTAACGAGGAGCCGAAACCACCATGTCTATTCCGGCACTCCAACGAAAACGATTTCCGACCGCTTGCTGATGGAATACGCCGGCCCGCATATAACCGTTGTTGGCATCGAGCGGCACGATTCCATATCGGTTGCTTGTCTGCCAAAAAGGAGTGATGCTACCCGTCGCAACACTGCCTTGTGCCTCGATTCTATAACCGGTAGCATTCGGCTCTTGCGCTACAGCCAAAGTGGCCATTCCGAAGCCCAACAACATCCCTATGTATGTATGCAATCGTTTCATGTTTGTTCGTCAATAGGGTACAAAGATAATCATTTTATCAATTGAAAAAAGTCAAAATGATTTCTCCAACCACTCGAAAATATAGTGATAAGCCCTATCTCTTGCCGGCTTTGGCGAAAGAATCAAGTCATGGATTCCACCTTTGACTTGCCGAGCCGTCACCCGTTTTCCTAACCGATGTCCATAAGTTTGAATATCATTGACCGAAAGAACCACATCGGCTGTCAACATTGTATTGCTCCATTCCTCTGTCTCCGTCAAAGAGCGGTTGGACGAGAGTAACAAAATTGGGCAAGCTATATCACACCGCCGCTGCAAATCCTGCTGAGCCGATTGAATGGCATGCACCCACCCGGCTTTCTTCGGATGGCCGTATGGCATCTTCCATGCTTGATCAAATTGCCATTCTCCATGGCAACACGCCAATAGGCTGCAAGCATATGCCGAGAAATGATTCCCTTCTCCTTGAACCACCCATTGAGGGAAGAAGTTTCCCAAGAAAGATACCACAGGGAAAGCGAAAGTTTCCATGAACCAACCGAAATTCCAATCCAAAAACGGACTATTGAGAATCAGCCCTTGTACCGGTGCTTTGGGATGATATTTCAAGTAATAGGCAGTCGTCAAGCCACCTGTCGAATGTCCCATCAACACAATCTTGCGGTTTCCTTCCGCCCGCATGACAGCAATAGCCGTATCCAAATCGGCAAAATATTCTTTGATGGAGTGACAATAGAAGGCATCCTGATGCGGTAATAGCGAACGGCCATACCGCCGTAAGTCGACAGCATAGAAATTATAGCCGTGAGCTATCAGGCTATCCCCCAACTGCGATTGGAAAAAATAGTCATTGTAGCCATGCACGTAAAGCACCGCTTGCCGGCAAGTATCGGAGTTCATCTTTCGAACCAATGTACAGACTATGCGCTCTTGCTCCTGGCGAGGCATCTCAAGTGTTCTTTTTTCATAACCAAAGCCCAATATATCTCGACTGTATTGCGCCACGGTTGTAGGGGCTGTCAGTAAAATCAGCAATAATCCCAATAAATATTTTTTCATCACACCATTCATTGTCCAATTCCACAAAGATAAAAAACGTTTTCACAAAAAGCAAATCGGATGTAAAACAGCCTCACCAATAGCAACTCTTTGATATTATTTATATCTTTGTGGAATTATGGAAAAGGACGGATTAAACGAGCAGGAATTAATATATCGGTTGGCCCAAGGTGATCAAACTGCATTTCGGACCATCTTTCTTCGCTATTACCCCAAGGTGCGTACTTTCGTATTGGGTCTGCTCCAATCTGAAGATGACGCCGAGGATCTCACGCAAGAGATCTTTGCCAAGTTGTGGATAAAGCGATCATCCTTCACTGAAGTACAGAATTTTGGCGTTTATCTGTTCGTGCTTTCACGTAATGCAGCCTACAACTTTTTAAAAGCAAGGCAAACCCAACGTGAACAATTGAATGTAATTCCGCTTGAAGAAGAGGACAATCGTTCTCCCCTCGAAGATCTTGTAGCTAAAGACTTGACCTTATTGATCGATATGGTGGTGGAAAACATGCCACCCCAACGACGATTGATCTATAAGTTAAGTCGCGAGGCCGGATTGTCGAACGGAGAGATTGCCGAGAGGCTTCAGTTGGCAAAGAAGACGGTTGAGAATCACCTCAACCTGGCACTGAAAGAGCTGCGAAATGCTGTTTTTTTATGTGCAATAGTATATTTCATACAAATGTAATTGGGAAAA